>JBFYXI010000030.1:0-4182 GCA_041310635.1 Desulfuromonadaceae bacterium
ATCGGCAGGCGCCTACGACCAGCGGGCGGTCGCGGCGCTGGACGAGGTGGTGCATTCGGCGCTGGGTGAAAAGCTGCTGTCCCGGCGATTGCCCGACGCCTGAGCCGACACCGTGCAGGCAGATCAGGAATGAACGGGTTTGATCAGCCGGTCACGGCGGCCGTGCTCAAGCTGGCTGCCGCATGGCCGGGCTGTCTGAGCGATCTGACCGGTGCCGCTCCCGAGCGGCACCCCGATTTTCGCCGGTTCGTCGCCCCTCTGCGGGAAGCCGGGAGCCCGGTTCAATTACGCACCAACTTGACCGCCAGATGCCTGAAAGGCGGGGCAAAGTTGCCGTTCCGGCGCCGTCCCTTGAAAAAAATCCCGCTTTCCCCTTGACATCAAAAGCCCCCTGATTATATTTAGGCACGCTGTTAGCACTCGGCCGGGTCGAGTGCCAACGGTCAGACGTTGCGGCCAGGGTCGGATCCCGGGTGCCTGCGACGCCGGTATCAATACAGGCGCATGCCTTAACTCACCGCCCATCACGGCAAGACTGGAAAGGAGAAGCAGCATGAATATCAGGCCTCTGCATGACCGCATCATCGTCGAGCGTCTCGAGGAAGAGACCAAGACCGCCGGGGGGCTCATCATCCCCGATACCGCCAAGGAAAAACCCCAACAGGGGAAAGTGATCGCCGTCGGCAAGGGGAAGAAGACCGAGGACGGCAAAATCCTGCCGCTCGACGTCAAGGTCGGCGACAAGATTCTGTTCGGCAAGTATGCCGGCACCGAGATCAAGATCGAGGGGCAAGAATTCCTGATGATGCGTGAGGACGATGTCCTGGGCGTCGTCGAGGGCGGCAAGAAGAAGTAAACTCATCGAGACTCTTCAGATAAGGAGAAAGAGAACATGGCAGCCAAGGAAATCAAGTTCGGGCAGGAAGCGCGTGCCCAGATCCTCAGGGGCGTCAACATTCTGGCCGATGCCGTCAAAGTCACCCTCGGCCCCAAAGGCCGCAACGTGGTCATCGAAAAATCGTTCGGTGCGCCGCTGATCACCAAGGACGGCGTCACCGTCGCCAAGGAGATCGAAGTCGAGAACAGATTCGAGAACATGGGCGCCCAGCTGGTCAAGGAAGTGGCCTCCAAAACCTCGGATATCGCCGGTGACGGCACCACCACCGCCACCGTGCTGGCCCAGGCGATCTATCGCGAGGGCGTCAAGCTGGTCACCGCCGGCCACAACCCGATGGAGATCAAGCGCGGCATCGACAAGGCGGTCGAAGCGGCCGTGGAGTCGCTGAAGAAGCTGTCCAAGCCGGTGAAAAACCACAAAGAGATCGCCCAGGTCGGCACCATCTCCGCCAACTCCGACGAGACCATCGGCAACATCATCGCCGAAGCGATGGAGAAGGTCGGCAAGGAAGGGGTCATCACCGTCGAGGAAGCCAAGGCGATGGAAACCACCCTGGAGACCGTCGAAGGGATGCAGTTCGACCGCGGCTACGTCTCCCCCTACTTCGTCACCGATCCGGAGCGCATGGAGGCGGTGATGGAGAATGCCCTGATCCTGATTCACGACAAGAAGGTCAGCAACATGCGCGACCTGCTGCCGGTCCTCGAGCCGGTGGCCAAGCAGGGCCGCCCGCTGCTGATCATCGCCGAAGACATCGAAGGAGAGGCGCTGGCCACCTTGGTGGTCAACCGCCTGCGCGGCACCCTCAACGTCGCCGCGGTCAAGGCGCCGGGCTTCGGTGACCGCCGCAAGGCGATGCTCGAAGACATCGCCGTCCTCACCGGTGGCCGGGTGATCTCCGAGGAAGTCGGCTTCAAGCTGGAGAACGCCACCCTCGACATGCTCGGCAAGGCCAAGCGCGTGGTCATCGACAAGGACAACACCACCATCATCGACGGCGCCGGCGCCGAAGCCGACATCCAGGCCCGCGTCAAGCAGATCCGCGCCCAGATCGAGGAGACCACCAGCGACTACGACCGCGAGAAGCTGCAGGAGCGCCTGGCCAAGCTGGTCGGCGGTGTGGCGGTGGTCAAGGTCGGTGCTGCCACCGAGACCGAGATGAAAGAGAAGAAGGCCCGCGTCGAGGACGCTCTGCATGCCACCCGCGCGGCGGTGGAAGAGGGGATCGTCCCCGGTGGCGGCGTCGCCCTGATCCGTGCCATCGAGGCGGTCGCGGCGCTGAAGCTGGCGGGCGAGCAGGCCTTCGGCGTCAACATCGTCAAGCGCGCTCTCGAAGAGCCGCTGCGCCAGATTGCGGCCAATGCCGGCCAGGAAGGCTCGATCGTGGTCAACGCCGTCAAGGGGCAGAAGGGTGCCTACGGCTTCGATGCGGCCAAGGACGAGTACTGCGACCTGGTCAAGGCCGGCATCATCGACCCGACCAAGGTGGTGCGCAGCGCCCTGCAGAACGCGGCGTCGGTCTCCGGGCTGATGCTGACCACCGAGGCGTGCGTCGCCGAGGCCCCCAAGAAAGAAACCCCCATGCCGGCGATGCCCGGCGGCATGGGCGGCGGCATGGACATGATGTAAGTTCGGCTTCTGGTTGAACGCAAAAAGCCCACCGGCGACGGTGGGCTTTTTGCGTTGCGTGACAGGTGCGGTTCAGAGCAGGATCCGCTGTGATACCTCCCGGGGGAGCGGCGCTACCGTCAAGCGCGCCTCGATTCCGGTCCGAACGGCCAGCACCTCCACCTGGGCGTGCTCCTTCCCCTTGCTGTAGGAGGCGACGATCCCCCCGGCCAGCTGCAGGTCGGCAGCGTCGGGGGTGCCGGAGACCACGCCGACCGGGCCGGCCAGCCCCGGCGTGCGCAGGATCACATCATCGGTCCGCGCCGCGGCGACCAGAGCGGCGTTGTCGTCCTCGTTGCGGCCAAGGGCCAGTTTGGCCCGTTCCGAAAGGCGGAACTGACGGCCGATCTTGAGCAGTTCGATGTCGCCGATGCCGCAGTCCGGCTGGAACGTGAAAAGATCGCGCAGTCGATCGGAAAAATGTTTCTCGGTGAGCAGGCAGCCGCCCCCTGAAGACGGGTAGTCGGTCAAGCCCCACTCCTTGGCCAGCAGCTCCTGCCGGCGCCGCGTGCGCCCCTGGATATCAAGCAACCGTTCCCGGTCGACCAGCCCCTGTTCCTCCATCGGTGTTATCGGCAGCAGGCGCGCGCTCAGGGGGCGCAAGATGCGGTCGGGCTGGCCGGACAGCTTGGCCACGGCCCGCAGCGCGGAAAGGTTCTGGCTCATCGGCCGCTGGCCAAGCACCTCTCCGGAGAACAGGAAGTCAAATTTCTCTGCCGCCATGAGTTCGCCGGCCAGACGGAACATCATGGCATGACAGTCGATACAGGGGTTCATGTGCTTGCCGTAGCCGTAACGGGGATTTTTCAGCATCTCCAGATGGCCCGGGCCGATGTCGCGCACCAGCAGCGGGACGTCGAGTTGCGCGGCGGCGCGCCGGGCCTTGCCGGCGCCGAAAAAGGGCGTGACGAAAGCAATGGCAGTCACCGCGATCCCCTGCCGTTTCAGGCAAAGAATCGCCAGGCTGCTGTCGAGGCCACCGGACAGGAGGCCGAGGGCACTGCTCATAAGCATCTCCGGGTAGAAACGGCAAGGGCTCGTGATAACGAGAAATTGCCACGAACTAAGTTAGTCTGGCAAGAACCCGCGGGGCGATTCGTCCACACCGGGCCTCGGTAAATGCATGGCCCGCCGGGAGCGCCGGCGGGCCATGAGCGAAATTCTTGCCCTCGCGAAGGGAAACTACTTCTGCGGCGGGGTGTGACAGCGCTGGCAGTTGCCCTTGGCGTCGAAGGCCTTCTTGCCGTTGTGACAGGCACCGCACAGTTTCCCGGCGTAGATCTCGTCCATGGTGATTTTCACCGTTCCCTGCTTCATCTTCGGGAACATCCCGTCGGTGTGGCACTCTTTGCAGTTGGCGGCAGCCTTTTTGTGGACCTCGCCATCGAACTTGACGATGCCCAGGGAGCTGTTTTTGAACTCGATCACCTTGCCGCCTGGAACGGCGAGGGCCAGGCCGGTACAGACAAACAGGGTGACGGCGAGGCAGACAATGATTCTGTGCATGGACAAGACCTCCTGTGGGGTTGATGGGCTATGGAGCAAAGCGTGCCGAAGGTGTGCCGAGGCAGCACGGTCCGCGCCGCCGCAGGCCAACCAGAAAGAGCCCCCGGGAC
>JBFYXI010000065.1:0-3167 GCA_041310635.1 Desulfuromonadaceae bacterium
CGGCAGTCGGCCGCGGGGCCCCACGGGGCGGGGCCCCGCCCCCCGGTGGGGGCGGCTGGGCAGGTGTGCCGGCAGTGGAGATGAGCGAAGCCGCCGAACGGTGGAGCATGCCATGCCCGCCGCAGGCGAAAGGCGTTTTTGCGTCCTTTTGTCGCCGGACAAAAGGACGTCGTCGTCGGGGGGCGAGACCCCCGGGTTCTGATTTTCGCCGTAAAAAACGCGTCGCCGTGCAGGTGCGAGACCCCGCGGCTTTGGCTTTATAGGATAGAATTTCGATTGAAATGCGAGGCATCTGATTTCTGTGGTTTTGCCGACCGGTTGACCTTGTCGTCAATTCGTCATACAATTTGTCATACAATTAATAGCAAGGAGGAATCCCTATGCCCGCCCTCAGCCTGCGCCTCCCCGACGAACTGGAACACCGCTTGGAAGAAGAAGCCCACCGCGCAGGGGTGCCGCGCTCCGAGGTCGCCCGCCAGGCGATCAGCGACTACCTGGCCCGTCGCGAGCGCGAACGGTTCATGGCGGAATTGGTGGCCGAGGCCCGTACCGGCTATGGCATTGCGGCGCTTCGCGACGAAGCCCTGGCCTTGGCTGAAGACGCCTTGCCAGCTGAGGACGAAACTGACGCCGGACGGTGGTGGAAGTGATCCGTCGCGGCGAGATCTGGGTTGCCAATCTCAATCCCGGCCGCGGCCGGGAAGTCGCCAAGATCCGGCCGGTGCTGATTATCCAGGCCGATGCTCTCACTGCCGCCGGCACGCCGATGGTCATTGTGCTGCCGTTGACCACCCAGGTCTATCCCGGTTTTTCCCGCTGGCGCGTGACCGTCGCGCCGCGCGAGCGCCTGCTCAAACCCTGCCAGGTCATCATTGACCAACCCCGCACCCTTGACATCAACCGCATCGGCGACGGACCGCTGACTTGCCTGACCGAAGCGGAACTGACCCAAGTGGAACGCAGTCTCAAAGCAGTGCTGGGTTTGGCGTAAGGAGTTGCCGTCGCGCCCGTTGCAATCCCCTTCGAAATCGGCTAAGTTCATGCTCCGCCCGCCTCAACCGGGCGTTCATCCTGCTGTCCGACGAGGTTCCCCATGCGCTACACCCAGTACCTGCTGCCGACCCTCAGGGAGACCCCCGGCGATGCCGAGGTGATCAGTCACCAGCTGATGCTGCGCGCCGGCATGATCCGCAAGGTCGCCGCCGGCATCTACGACTACCTTCCCCTGGGTCTGCGCGCAATCCGCAAGATGGAAGGCATCGTCCGCGAGGAGATGAACCGCGCCGGGGCCATCGAGGTACTGATGCCGATGGTGGTTCCCGCCGAGCTGTGGGAGGAGACTAGCCGTTGGCAGCAATACGGCAAGGAGCTGCTGCGCATCAAGGACCGCAAGGAGACCGACTTCTGCCTTGGCCCCACCCATGAGGAAGTGATCACCGAGATGGTGCGCGGCACGGTGCGTTCCTACCGCCAGCTGCCGCTCAACCTCTACCAGATTCAGAGCAAGTTCCGCGACGAGATCCGCCCGCGCTTCGGGCTGATGCGCGGGCGCGAGTTCATCATGAAGGATGCCTACTCCTTCGATCTGGATCAGGCCGGGGTGGACACCGCCTACGACAAGATGTACCAGGCCTACCGGCGGATCTTCGCCCGCTGCGGTTTGAACTTCCGCGCCGTGGAGGCCGATACCGGCAACATCGGCGGCTCGTCGTCCCACGAGTTCATGGTGCTGGCCGCGTCGGGGGAGGATGCCATCGCTTCGTGCTGTGCCTGCGAATATGCGGCGAATATCGAAAAGGCCGAAAGCCGGTCGCCGGCTGCGAGTACATGCGGTACAGTGCCGCCGCTGGAGCAGGTGGCCACACCGAACCGCAAGGCGATCAGCGAGGTGGCGGAATTCCTCGGCGTACCGCCGGCGGCGACCGCCAAGGCTTTGGTGCTGATCACCGACAGCGGCGCTCCGGTCATGGCCCTGCTGCGCGGCGATCACGAGCTCAACCCGATCAAACTCAAGAATCTCCTCGGCTGCGCCGTGCTGGAGATGGCCAGCGACGAACAGATCGTCAAACTGACCGGAGCCCCGGTCGGCTACCTCGGCCCGGTGGGGACGAACCTTCGCGTGGTGGCCGACCTGGCCATCCAGGCCGGCGGTGCGTGGATCACCGGCGCCAACACCGAGGACGCCCATTATCGTCATACCCTGCTCGATCGCGACTTCACCGTGGAGCGTTTCGCCGATATCCGCAACGTCGAAGCCGGTGACCCCTGCCCGCGCTGTGCCGATGGGACGCTGGAAATGTGGCGCGGCATCGAGGTCGGGCACGTGTTCAAGCTCGGCACCAAGTACTCGGCGGCGATGCGCGCCACGGTGCTCGACGACCAGGGGCAGGAGCGCACCCTGGTGATGGGCTGCTACGGTATCGGCGTCGGCCGCACCGTGGCGGCGGCCATCGAGCAGAATCACGACGCCAAGGGGATCGTCTGGCCGATGCCGCTGGCGCCGTTCCAGGTGCTGATCACCTTGGTCAATCCTAAGGACGAGGCGGTTTGCACGGCCGGCGAGCGTCTCTACGCCGAGTTGCAGGCCGCAGGGGTCGACGTGCTGCTCGACGACCGCGACGAGCGCCCGGGGAGCAAATTCGCCGACGCCGACCTGCTCGGCATGCCGCTGCGCGTCACCGTCGGTTCGCGGTCCCTGCAGGAAGGGGCGCTGGAGCTGCAGGAGCGGCGCTCCGGTGAGCGCACTCTGCTGCCGCTCGCCGAGGCGGCCGCCCGGATCACGGCGCAGGTGCGTACCGCCCTGGGAACGGCCGGTTAGGCGGACCCATGGGTGAAGAACTGCGCATCGACAAAGGCGGCCGCCTGACCATTCCGGCGCCCGTCGCCCGGGCGGTCGGCGACCGTCCGCTGCACCTGGCCGCCTGGTCGGAGCACCACCTGCTGCTGGAAACCGCCGACCCGCCGGGGAAGGTGCTGCTCGCCGGGACGCTCGGCGAAATCGGTATCGTTGATTTGCTCTCCTTCTGCAACATGTTCCGCAAGACCGGCATGCTGCAGTTCCGCCTCGCCGGCGGCGACAAGCTTCTGTACTTCCGCAACGGCGAGGTGGTATTCGCGACCAGTACCTTTCCGGAGGAGGATCTCGTCGAGGTGCTGTTCGCCCTTGG
>JBFYXI010000086.1:0-3183 GCA_041310635.1 Desulfuromonadaceae bacterium
AAGGTCTGCCTGGTCGGCTGCGCCGATCTGGTGATCGACGAGACTGCCAGGCAGGCCAGGCTGGGAGGAACCGTCATCCACGAAGGTGACGCCATCTGTCTCGACGGCGAGGCCGGCACGATCTATGCGGACTCGCCCGCCATCACCAGCGAACGACCAGAGGCCTTGCTCGCTCAGATCGATCAGTGGCGCGCGCAGCTTGAGACGGAGCAAGCAGTCCCGCCAGCAGAACCGGAGCGCTGACAGCCTCTTTCCTGCCCGCGCCCGCCCCAAGCTCAGACGAAAAAACGGCGCCCGCAGGCGCCGTTTCATCTTCCGATGATCAGGACATCAAGTGCCGATCACTCCGCCATCGTCCTTGGTGATGACGATCACCGACGAACGGGGCTTGGCCGGTGTCGTTCCCGCGAACGTGGTGTCGCCGTTGGCGCCGTTGTCCGGCCACTGCGAGTTAACGGTGAAGCTGACGCTCCAGTCCTCGCCCGGGTGCTGGATGCCGACGAACATGGTGCTGCCGTCCGGGGTGGTGATCACGCCGGTCACCTCCGAGTGAGGCGGCGCGGTGAGGAAACGTCGGGTCTCGCCGGTGACGGGATCGGCGCACATCATGACGTTGCCGCCGATGTTCACCCAGTCGCCCTTGGCGTCGCCCGCCTGGTCGGTCTGGATCCACAGGCGTCCGTCCTGGTCGAACCACAGGCCGTCCGGCGCACCGTAGTCGTCGCCATTGATATTGCCGACGTAGCCGTCATGGCCGGCCGGGTTGTAGGTCCCACCGAGCAGCTTGGTCGTGTCCTTGTCGCCGCACTTGACAAAGATGTCCCACTCGAAGCTGGAGGCGCCGACACTGCCCATGGCATCGCGCCAGCGGATGATGTGGCCGAAATCGTTGTCGGGGCGCGGGTTGGCGGCATCCACCGCCGGGTTGGCGGTGGCGGCCGTGGTGGTGCCGTCGATCTTGTTGCTGCTGACCGGTGTATTGCCGCGGCGGCTGTTGTTGGTCAGGGTCAAGTAGACCTCGCGCGTTTCGGGATGCACCGCGACCCACTCGGGACGGTCCATCATGGTGGCGCCGACGCGATCAGCGGCCTGGCGGCACTTGATCACCACCTCGGCCTGATCGGCGAATCCGTTCGCCGGCGTAAGGCCGTTCTGGTTCCACACCAGCGGCAGCCACGCGCCCGTGCCGTCGGCGTTGAAGCGGGCGACGTAGAGCGTGCCGGCATCGAGCAGGTCACGGTTGGCAGCGGGATTTTTCGGGTTGTATTTCTTCGCGCAGACGAACTTGTACATATATTCGTTGCGCTCGTCGTCCCCCATGTAGACGGCGACCCGGTTGTCGGCATCCACCACCACGCCGGCGCTTTCGTGCTTGAAGCGGCCCAGGGCGGTACGCTTGACCGGGGTGCTGTTGGGATTCCACGGGTCGACCTCCACCACCCAGCCGAAGCGGTTGGGCTCGTTGGGATTGGCGCGAATGTCGAAACGCGGGTCGGCTTCGTGCCAGCGATAGCCGAAACCCCCCTTTGAAATGCCGTAGCGGTTTTCGTGCGCGGTCAGCGGGGCGACGGTCAGGTCAGCCTTGGTGCCGAAATAGCCGTTGAAGTTTTCCTCGCAGGTCAGGTAGGTGCCCCAGGGGGTGTAGCCATGGGCACAGTTGTTCAGGGTACCCAGCACGACCTTGCCCTTGCTGTCGGCGGCGGTTTTCATCATGGCGTGGCCGGCGGCCGGACCGCTGATCCTGCAAGGCGTTTTGCCGGTAATGCGGCGGTTGAAGGCGGACGGACGCTTGACCTCGAACCCGCTCTTCTTCTTCCACACCTCGACGACGCTGATGCCATGGGCGGCCAACTGGGCGCGAACCATGTCCGGGGTGATCGTGTCGGTGCCATAGGTCGTGGTGTTGTTCACCAGGCCTGGATCGCAGTACTCGTGGTTGGCGACCAGCAGGCCGCGCCAGTTGCCGATCTTGCCGTTACCGGGGGTCTTGTTCGATGCCGGGAAGGGGAAGAAATGCATGCCGTCGTTATGGGCGCCGAAGGTTCGTAGCTGGGTTGCCTCATCCATCGCACCGGTGGAATCCCAGTGCGGAGCATTGGTCAGCGAATCGCCCCAGGACACCAGCACGCGAGCGGAATAGCCGGTGGGCACGGTGACAGCGTCGGTCATCGGCAGTGTGTTGGCGGGAACGGCGCTGAAGCCGATGCCGCCGATCGGCGAAGGAGTGGCAAGCGATGCGGCCACGGCTTGCTTGAGCGCTGCGGGCTTGGCCAGCGCCTGTTCGGACAAGCTGCCCGCCAAGGTGCCACCCATCACAGCCAGGGTAGTGGCGCCGACCGAGGTCTTGAGGAATGCGCGTCGCGAAACCATGCGCGCCTCGATCAGGTCGATGATTGTGTCGTTGCCGCTGGTGTTGGTGACGGTGTCGCTGGGGTTAAGCTTGCCATCGGGGTGAAGTTTGCTGCTCATCTCGCCTCCTTGAGAATCGGGTTGTGGAAAATCCGGGTGACCGGACTGGGCGATTGTCCCGAGCCGAGATGACACGGTTCTTACCGTGCCATGATAGTTTTATGTTCGATCAGACAGACTGCCGCAGGGCAAATTACGGGCCGGAAATATTGATTAGAATAATTTAAATTAATCGCATAACTATATGAATAATTTGTTTTTTAATGAAAGTTATTCGGCGAGGGCAAGCAGCCAGTCCGATACCGGGTATCCGTGTCACCGAGGCCCGGTCATGACGTTGCTGTGCTCGTACCGTGGCCTTTTCGCCAGTGGGTTTCTCTGGCTTTCCGTTATTGCCGCACCCGCCACCGCTGCCGATGGCATTGTCTCGGCCTCGCACCCCGCCGCAGCCGCCGCCGGCGCACGCATGCTGGCCGAGGGCGGCAATGCCATCGATGCCGCCGCCGCGGTGCAGTTCGCGCTCAACGTGGTCGAGCCGCAGTCCTCCGGCATCGGTGGTGGCGGCTTCATGCTGGTGCATCTGGCCAAGACCGGCGAGACCTTCATCGTCGATTCGCGCGAGCGCGCGCCGGCGGCAGCGAGCGCCGACATGTTCGCGCCCGACGGCAAGCCGATGCCCTTTCCCCTCGCCTCCACCAGCGGACTCGCGGTCGGCGTCCCGGGCACCCTGCGCGGCATCGACACCGCCCTCACCCGCTGGGGCACGAAAAAGCT
>JBFYXI010000100.1:0-3324 GCA_041310635.1 Desulfuromonadaceae bacterium
ACCAGGTCGAGGATCTCGTCCGGCTCGGGGACGACCTTGCAGATGACCAGAGCACGAAAGACCTCCACCAGTTCCTGGGCGACCTGCCGCAGCGCGACGCCGAGCTGATCGAAGCGCTGGGCAGCATCCAATGCCCGGCGCGGATCCCGCTGCACGACTGCGGTCACCGCATCGAGCAGCAGGCGGCGGTCGACCATGCCGAGCAGCGCCTGCACGTCATCATCGCCGACCGTTTCACCACAGAAAGCAATCACCTGGTCGAGAGTAGACAGCGCATCGCGCATGCTCCCCTCGCCGTGACGGGCGATCAGCCCCAGACTGTGGTCGGAAACCGTCAAGCCTTCGGCGACAGCAATCTCGCGCAGCTTGCCGGCGACCCGCGCCAGCGGAATCTTGCGGAAGTCAAAGCGCTGGCAGCGAGAGAGGATGGTGACCGGAATCTTGTGCGGTTCAGTGGTGGCAAAGATGAACTTGGCGTGCGGCGGCGGCTCCTCCAGGGTCTTCAACAGGGCGTTGAAGGCGTTGGTGGAAAGCATGTGCACTTCGTCGATGATAAAAATCTTGTAGCGCGAGCGGCTGGGAAGATAACGGATATTGTCGCGCAGTTCTCGCACATCGTCGACGCCGGTATTCGAGGCACCGTCGATCTCGATGACGTCGAGTCCCTGCCCGGCAGTGATTTCCAGGCAAGAGGTGCAAGTGCCGCAGGGGGTGTCGGAGAGACCGACCTCGCAGTTGAGCGCCTTGGCCAGAATGCGCGCCGCCGAAGTCTTGCCAACGCCGCGAGCGCCGGTGAAGAGAAAGGCGTGGTGGATCCGTCCCGAACGGATAGCGTTGGCCAGGGTGCGGCTGACGTGCTCCTGGCCGATCAGATCGGCGAAATTCTGGGGGCGCCACTTGCGGGCGAGGACGAGATAGGCCATGACTCCGGGGAAACGGGCGATGGTACGCGGCCAGCGCTTGCCGACACAAGTGACAGCCAGGCACCCCCGCGGCACACGCCCTGAGCCGCTGCCGCTGCTCCCTTCCGGGCCTGACGGGGTTCACGGCCGGCCGTTGCGCGGGACCCGGCTGTCACTTCTGGCGGCAAGCAGCGCCCTGGCCGGAAAAAGATGAATGGCGGAGAGGGAGGGATTCGAACCCTCGGTACCTTGCGGTACACACGATTTCCAGTCGTGCACCTTCGGCCTCTCGGTCACCTCTCCGCGGAAGGGGAAAAATACACCAAGCGGGGCGGGGAGTAAAGGGGATTCCGTGGCAACTCCGCTTCACTCGCCCGCCGGCAGCGGCACCACGTACCAGAGCACCGCCAGATAGTGGCAGACGCTGCCGGCAATCACGAACAGGTGCCAGATGGCATGGTTGTAAGGGATTCTGTCGATGGCATAGAAGAGGATGCCAACCGTGTAGGCGATCCCCCCGGCAGCCAGATAGGCCACTCCGCCGGGGGGCACCATGGTCAGCAGGCCGTCGATGTCGACCACGATCAGCCAGCCGAGGGCAAGGTACAAGACCGGCGCCAGGAAGCGCAGCCGGTGAGTCATCAACGACTTGAATATCACGCCGGCAATCGCCAGGGCCCAGACCACGCCGAACAGCAGCCAGCCGTGGCCAGCGCGTAACGATACCAGGGTGAAGGGCGTATAGCTGGCGGCGATCACCAGGTAGATGCCGGCATGGTCGAGTATCCGGAAAACGTAGCGCGCCTTCTGCCCGCGCAGCGAGTGGTAGAGCGTGGAGATCGTGTAGAAAATGCAGAGGCTGGCGGCGAACACCGTGCTGGCCACCACCCGGTAAGGGTCGCCGGTGCGCACTGCGGCGGTCAGCAGTACCACCAGTGCCGGCACGCTGGCCAGGGCCGCCGCACCATGGGTAAGGCGATTGGCCAGCTCCTCCTGCGGGGAATAGTGAACCAGGCGGTCGTGAAGGTCCATGCTTGCAAGCTGTCGCTGAGCCTGACCGGCGGCACCGCCTTAACGCGGCTTCCCCCGTTCCAACCGGGCCTTGAGCAGGTCCGCAAAGGTGCCCATCGAGGCAGCCGGGGCGCTATAGCTGGTCGGACCGTCGTCGCGGCTCCCTTCGCCGGATGGAACCAGGGCGATGCGGCGCTGGGCGCGATCGATGCTCTCGATGGTGACCAGTAGCTGCTGGCCGACCTGCAGCATCTCCTTGGGGTGCTTGAGACGCCGCTCGCCGCCGAGCCGGCCGATCGGCAGCAAGCCGTCGATCCCCTCGTCGAGAGTGACGAAGGCACCGAAGGGGGCGAGGCGGGCAACGGTCCCGGTCAAGGTCATCCCCTCGCGGTAGAACGTGCCGACTTTCTGCTGCCAGGGGTCGGCCAGAGTGTCACGCAGACTGAAGGAGAAGCGCTCTTTCTCCCAGTCGCAGCTCTTGACCGCCACTTCGAGCTCCTGCCCCACCTGCAGCACCTCCTCCACCGAACCGATCCGCCCCCAGGCGACCTCGGCTATCGGCAGCAGTCCCTCCAGTCCACCGATGTCAACAAAGGCACCGAACTCGCGAATTGCCGTCACCCGGCCGCGGACGATCGCCCCCTCGCGCAGGGTGTCGCGCAGCGCCGCGCGCTGCTGGCGGCGCTCCTCCTCGATGAGCTCGCGGCGCGACACCACGATGTTGCGCCCCTGCTCGCTGAACTGGGTGATGCGTACGGGAACCGACTGGCCGATCAGAGCTTCGCCGGCGTCCTGCCGCCCCCGGCCGAGCTGGGAGAAGGGGCAGAAGGCCCTCACCCCGCCGGACAGCTTGATTTCGTACCCTCCCTTGACCTCTTTCTCGATCCGCCCCTCCACCGGGATGCCGCTGCGCCAGGCGTCCTCGAGATGGGCGGTGCCGGCACCGGAACGCCCGCCGAGGCGGGTGGTGAAGCGCAGCTCGTCGGCGTTGCGGCCGAGGAAGTAGACCGTCAGCCGGTCGCCGGCAGCCACCGTCGGGCGACCTTCGGCATCGAACAGCTCTTTGACGTCGAGCACCCCCTCCCCCTTCTGGCCGACGTCGAGGAACACCCATTCGGCGCCGACTTGCAACACACTTGCCTCGACCTTCTCTCCGGCCTTGAGGGGTGCGGCGTCGAGCAGACTGCGCTCGAGCAGGTCGGCAAAATTTTCATCTTCCTGAAATTGCTCGGGTGTGCGGTCGTCCATGCCGGCCTCTCTTCGCTGACGCTGATTAGTTGATAACTGTTAAGTGCCAACACATCGCTAACGGAATAATGTGTCACAACATCGCTAACTCTTTGTAGAAGAAGCCTTGAGAGGGGAACCGGCATTTCTTCTCTAAGGTGACACAATGCCTCTTTATAACGAA
>JBFYXI010000283.1:0-3426 GCA_041310635.1 Desulfuromonadaceae bacterium
GTGCCGGTCCTGGAGAAGACCGAACTGTTCTGCCGCTCCATCGGAGAAACCACCGATATCGTCGAAAAGGAGATGTATACCTTCGCCGACAAGGGCGGCACCTCCATGACCCTGCGCCCCGAAGGGACCGCCCCGGTCATCCGCGCCTTCATCGAACACCGGCTGCATACCCTCGACCCAGTCAGCAAACTCTATTACCTCGGAGCAATGTTCCGCCACGAGCGGCCGCAAAAGGGGCGCTACCGCCAGTTTCACCAGATCGGCGCCGAAGTCATCGGCCTCGACGATCCCAAGATCGATGCCCAAGTGCTGGCGATGCTCAGCCATTTTTTCAACGTCGTCGGCATCGATGGCGTCGCCCTGCAGATCAACTCCCTCGGTTGTCCGGAGTGCCGACCCGCTTATCGGCAGGTGCTGCTGGACTTTCTCCAGGCGCGACTCGGGCAGCTGTGCGCCGACTGTCAACGGCGCGCCGCCACCAATCCGCTACGCGCGCTTGACTGCAAGGTCCCCGGCTGCCAGGAAGCGACGGTCGGCGCCCCGGCCGTGGTCGATCATCTCTGTGCCGGGTGCGACCTCCACTTCGAGGCGGTTCGCGGCCACCTGGCTGATCTCGAGGTGCCGTTCACGGTCAACCCGCGCATGGTCCGCGGCCTCGACTATTACACCAAAACCACCTTCGAGATGGTCACCGACCGGCTCGGCGCCCAAAGCGCGGTGGCCGCCGGCGGCCGCTACGATCGCCTGGTGGCCGATCTTGGCGGACCTGCGCTTCCCGGCATCGGCTTCGCCATGGGGGAAGAGCGCCTCGCCCTGCTTCTCGCCGAGGCCAGCGCCGCGCCGGAGGGACCGGCACTGTTCATCTGCACTCTGGGTGTCGATGCCGAACGCTTTGGCTTCCGCCTGCTGACCCGCCTGCAGCGCGCGGGGAGCCATGCCGAAATGGAATACGCCGGCAAGAGCCTCAAGGCCCAGTTGCGCCGCGCCGACAAGCTCGGTGCCCGGCGTGTGCTGATCCTCGGCGGTGACGAGATGGCGCGCGGCGTCGCCCAACTGCGTGACATGGCGGCCGGAACCCAGGAAGAGGTGCCGCTGGCGGAGCTCGACGCCCGGCTCGGCCTTGACCTGACGTCGTAAAGCACGAGGGGGCTTGTTTACAATTGACGCCCCGACCGGGCGCTCTATATAATTAACAATTGTTTTGCCGCTGGCGGCCGGACAACCATCCAAATATAGATAAGGAGTTCCTCCCTTGAGCGATACCCTCGGCACTTGGAAGCGCACCCATTTCTGCGGCGAGTTGCGCAAGGATCAGATCGGACAGGAGGTCACCCTGATGGGCTGGGTGCTGCGCCGCCGTGACCATGGCGGGCTTATCTTCATCGACCTGCGAGATCGCACCGGCCTCGCCCAGCTGACCTTCGATCCGGATCTGTGCGCCGACGCCCACAAAGCGGCTGAAGACGTTCGCAACGAGTTTGTCGTGGCGGTGAAGGGGAAAGTCATTCCCCGCCCGGCGGGGACGGTCAATCCGAACATGAAGACCGGCGAGGTGGAGATCCAGGTCAGCGAGTGCAAGCTGCTCAACCGCTCCAAGCCGCTCCCTTTCACCCTCGACGAACACAGTGAGGTGGCCGAGAACATCCGTCTCAAGTACCGCTATCTCGACCTGCGCCGTCCGCAGCTGCAATACAACCTGATCCTGCGCCACCAGGTCTCCCAGGTGACCCGCCAGTATCTGACCGAGAATGGCTTCCTGGAGTTGGAGACCCCGTTCCTCACCAAGTCGACTCCGGAAGGGGCCCGCGACTTCCTGGTGCCCTCGCGCATCAACCTGGGGAATTTCTATGCCCTCCCCCAGTCGCCGCAGATCTTCAAGCAGATTCTGATGATTTCCGGTTTCGACCGCTATTTCCAGGTGGTGCGCTGCTTCCGCGACGAGGATTTGCGCGCCGACCGCCAGCCGGAATTCACCCAGATCGACTGCGAACTCTCCTTCGTCGACCGTGACGACGTGGTGCGGGTCATGGAGGGGTTGATCGCCCGGATCTTCAAGGAAGCCAAGGGCATCGACCTCGAACTGCCGATGCAGCGCATGACCTATGCCGAGGCGATTCGCCGCTTCGGCGTCGACAATCCCGACCTGCGCTTCGATCTGGAACTGGTCGAACTCTCCGACCTGGTCAGGAACGCCGGTTTCAAGGTGTTTGCCGACGTCTGTGCCGACGGCGGCATCGTCAAGGGGCTCAACGCCAAGGGCTGCGCTCGTTTCTCGCGCAAGGAGATCGATGAGCTGACCCAGTTCGTCGCCATTTACGGCGCCAAGGGGCTGGCCTACGTCAAGATCGAAAACGGCGAATGGCATTCACCCATCGCCAAATTCTTCTCCGCCGACGAGATCAAGGCCATGAATCAGATGTTTGGCGCCGAGGAGGGTGATCTGCTGCTGTTCGTCGCCGACAAACCGAAGGTCGTCAACGACTCCCTCGGCCGGTTGCGCAACCACCTGGCCCGCCTGCTTGGCCTGGTCGACAAGGACACCTACCGTTTCGTCTGGATCACCGACTTCCCGCTGTTCGAATGGGATGAGGACGACAAGCGCTGGTGCGCTGTGCACCACCCGTTCACCGCACCGATGGACGAGGACGTCGAACTGGTCGAGAGCGACCCGGGCCGCTGCCGCGCCAAAGCCTACGACTTGGTGCTCAACGGCAGCGAGATCGGCGGCGGCAGCATCCGTATCCACCAGCAGCAGGTCCAGGCGCTGATGTTCCGCATGCTCGGGCTCTCCGAAGAGGAGGCGCGGATAAAATTCGGCTTCCTGCTGGACGCCCTGGAATATGGCACACCGCCCCACGGCGGCATCGCCTTCGGCATGGACCGGCTGATCATGCTGCTGACCGGTTCGGACTCGATTCGCGACGTCATCGCCTTCCCGAAAACCCAGAAGGGCGCCTGCCTGATGTCCGAGGCGCCCAATGCCGTGGACGACAAGCAATTGCGGGAGTTGGGCATCAGGCTCGCCGCGGCGCCGAAGTAACCTCAACGCCCCCTGGTTGCTCGGCAGACAAGGGCCGGACCGATAGTCATGGCAAACCGTTGGCTGATCCTCTCCGCCATCCTGCTCCTGTTGACGGCGTGCGCCAAGCCGCCGCGCCAGGAGCTTGATGTCGCTGAATACCTGGTGGCGCGGGCCTATGCTTTTCAGGCTCCGGCCTACGCCGCTGAAGAATACCAGGCGGCTTTTGCCGCCCTCCAGGACAGCCACCGTCTGATCGCCGAAGGCAATTACCCGGCGGCCCAAACCACTCTGGAATTCGCCCGCCAGCACGCCCTGCGGGCCTATGCCGTGACCGACATGGCCAAGGCGCGCGAGGCCGCCGAGGAAGAGGCCCGCCGCCTGGCCGAGGAAGAGGCCCGCCGCCT
>JBFYXI010000130.1:0-2925 GCA_041310635.1 Desulfuromonadaceae bacterium
CGGAGAGCGCACCCTGCTGCCGCTCGCCGAGGCGGCCGCGCAGATCACGGCGCAGGTGCGTGCCGCCCTGGGAGAGGCCGGTTAGGCGGAGCTATGGGCGAGGACTTGCGCATCGACAAAGGCGGCCGTCTACCCATTCCGGCGCCCGTCGTCCGGGCGGTCGGCGACCGTCCGCTGCACGTGGCCTCCTGGTCGGAGCACCATCTGTTGCTGGAAACCGCCGACCCGCCGGGGAAAGTGCTGCTGGCCGGAACGCTCGGCGAAATCGGTATCGTCGATTTGCTCTCCTTCTGCAACCTGTTCCGCAAGACTGGCCTGCTGCAGTTCCGCCTCGCCGGCGGCGACAAGCTCCTGTACTTCCGCAACGGCGAAGTGGTGTACGCGACCAGTACTTTCCCGGAGGAGGATCTCGTCGAGGTGCTGTTCGCCCTTGGCAAGATCGACAGCGGCGCCTTGCCGGGGCTGCGCCGGCTGGCCGGCGGCAAGGCGACCGCCGGCCAGCTCCTGGTCGACCAGGGGATCGTCGGCGGCAAGGATCTCTGGGCTGCGACCCGCACCATGGTGGAGTCGATCGTCTACCACCTGTTCACCTTCCACCAGGGACAATTCGTCTTCGTCGACCAGCCGCTGGCCGAAGAGTTGGTGGTGCGCCTGTCGATGGGCACGCAGAACCTGATCATGGAAGGGCTGCGCCGGGTCGACGAGCGGGCGGTTTACCTGCAGAAGGTCAAGTCCCTCGATGCCGTGCCGGTGGCTACCGGCAGCGTGCCGAACGATCTTGACAGCACCTCGCAGAAGATGCTGGCCCTGGTCCAGGCCGGGGTGAGCGATGCCCGCGAACTGCTGCGCCGCAGCGGCGCCGGTGATTTCGACGGCCTGCGCCTGCTCAGCCAGCTGATCGACCGCGGCGTGGTGGTCATGGAAGAGGCGCCCCGGGTCGCCGTCGAGGGAGATCTCGGCGAAATCATCACCATCTTCAACGGTGTGCTGACGGCCATGTGCCGGGTGGTTTCGACCCGCAACCCACGGTTCCGCGACGAGGTCGGCCGCTTCCTGCACGACCTGCCGCAACCGTTTTGCTTTGTGTTCCGCCAGGCCAGCCTGCGCGAGGACGGCTCGGTGGACGGCGGGCGGATTCTGGCCAACCTGGCCGGACTCGAGGAAGGGGACAAGATCCGTCTGCTGACCGATGCTCTCAGTGAACTGGTCTACATGGAATGCATTGCCGCCCGCCGTGAACTCGGCGCCGTCGACTCCGCCGAGCTGATCAAGCGGGTCCAGGAGGTGTCGCAGCGGGTGCAGAAACTGATCGGGAGACGTGAAAATGGATAAGGCAAGACAGCGACTGATCTTCGCACTGGATGTGGACAGCCTCGACGAGGCGCGCGGTTGGGTTGACCGCCTGCACGGCCAGGTCGGGGTGTTCAAGGTCGGCAAGCAACTCTTTACCCGCTGCGGGCCGGAGGTGGTGCGCATGATTCGGGAGCGCGGCGGCGAGGTCTTTCTCGATCTCAAATATCACGATATCCCCAACACCGTGGCGATGGCCGGAGTCGAAGCCCTGCGCCTTGGGGTGCGCATCTTCAACGTCCACGCCCTCGGTGGCCCGGAGATGATGACGCGCCTGGTCGCCGAAGTTGACAAACACACGCCGCGCGGCGCCCCCGAACGGCCGCTACTGCTGGCGGTGACGATCCTCACCTCCTCCACCGATGCCACCCTCAAGGCGGTCGGTATCGACCGGCCGGTGACCGAGATGGTGCCGCGCCTGGCCAAGCTGGCCCAGGAGGCCGGCATGGACGGCGTGGTCGCCTCGCCGCAGGAAGTCGGACTGATCCGCCAGGTCTGCGGCGCCGATTTCGCCATTGTCACCCCCGGGGTGCGCCCGGCCACGGCGTCCCTGGATGACCAGCAGCGGGTCATGACCCCCGGCGAGGCGCTGCGCGCCGGTGCCGACTACCTGGTGATCGGCCGGCCGATCTCGGCGGCCCCGGATCCGGCGGCGGCCTCCGCGCATATTCTGGCCGAGATGCGCGCCGCGCTGGCGGCAAGGTAGTCAGCCGATGGCCGATTATCTTTACGGGTTTCATCCGGTACGCGAGGGTTTGCGCGGGCGCCGGCAGCCCATCGAGCTGTTTGTGCTTGACGGTACCGTTAACGAACGGCTGCAGAAGCTTCTGAATCTGGCCGGTGAGCGCGGTGTGCCGGTGCGTCGTCGCCAGAAAGCCGATCTCGACCGTCTGGCCGGCCAGCCGCACCACCAGGGGGTGGTGCTCAGCATCGAACCGTTCACTTACTCGGATCTGGACGAGTTGCTGGCACTCTGGCGCAACTCCGGCCGGCCGGCATTTTTCCTGCTCCTCGACGGCATCACCGACCCGCACAACTTTGGGGCCATCCTGCGCAACGCCGACGCCGCCGGCTGCCTGGGGGTGATCGTGGCGAAGGACCGCAGCTGCCCGGTCACCGGGGTGGTCGACAAGACTTCGGCGGGAGCGGTCGAGCACCTGCCGGTCTGCCAGGTGACCAACCTCGCGCGCACCATCGAGCAGTTGAAGGCCGCCGGCGTCTGGGTCTACGGGTTGAGTGGCGAAGTCGAAGGCAAGCCTCTCTACGCGGAAGTCCTGACCGGCAACCTGGCCCTGGTCATCGGCGCCGAAGGGGAGGGCTTGCGCCAGCTGACCAGACGACAGTGCGACGGTCTGCTCACGATCCCGATGGCCGGCAGGGTCGCATCGCTCAACGCCGCCTCGGCCAGTGCCGTGGCTTTGTTCGAAGTGGTGCGGCAAAGGCAGAGTCTGGGGACTGGGGGCTAGTTGCTAGGGGCTGGTTGCTGGGGGCTGGTTGCTGGGAGCTGGTTGCTGGGAGCTGGTTGCTGGGAGCTGGTTGCTGGGAGCTGGTTGCTGGGAGCTGGTTGCTGGGAGC
>JBFYXI010000134.1:0-9507 GCA_041310635.1 Desulfuromonadaceae bacterium
CTGCTGTTCGGCCTCCCCCTGTTCGGCGCCGCCTACCAGCCCCTGCTGCTGATGATCCTCCCCCCCGGCGCCTTCATCGCCCTCGGCCTCCTCCTCGCCGCCATGAACCGTTGGGAAAAGCACAGAGCAGATACAGGCCAATAATTGCCGGCCTTCGCCGCAACCGCAGCGTTCTTTACTGCCCGCAGCACCAGCCTGCCGGCAGGGGTCCTTGCGGCGCCAGTCCAGAGTTGGTCAGGCCGTGCCCCGGCCTCCCCGGCGAACCAGCGGCATGTCGCATAGAGAGCAAGTCGCCGATGGCTCACGGCTGCTGATCCAGGGGTGCATCGGACAGGCATAGACCGTTTCCGTCGGCGACCCCGACCGGTGCCGGGCACCGAGGAAAAACCACAGGGTCAGGGCGACCAGGACTGCGCCGCCAACCGTGACCAGGAGTTCCGCCGCATCCATGGCTCAGTTCCTTTCCACCCGGAAGCCGCGCAGCCTCAGGGCATTGGTGACCACGCTCACCGACGACAGAGCCATGGCCAGCGAGGCGACGACCGGACTCAGCAACCAGCCGGTGAATGGATAGAGCACCCCCGCCGCCAGCGGAATGCCGAGCACATTGTAGAAAAAGGCGAAAAACAGGTTCTGCTTGATATTGCGGATGGTCGCCTTGGAGAGGGCAATACTGGCGACCACACCGTTGAGGTCGCCGCGCACCAGGGTGATGGCCGCGGCTTCCATGGCCACATCGGTGCCGCTGCCCATGGCAATGCCGAGGTCAGCCTCGGCCAGCGCCGGGGCGTCGTTGATGCCGTCACCGACCATCGCCACCACCTTCCCCTGACTCCGCAGCCTGCGGATCGCCTCACCCTTGCCCTCTGGCAGCACCTCGGCCAGCACCTGATCGATGCCGACCTCGCGGGCGACCGCCTCGGCGGTACGGCGCTGATCGCCGGTGAGCATGATGACTTCCAGGCCGAGGGCCCGCAGGCGGGCAACCGCCTCGCGTGATCCGGTTTTGACCGGGTCGGCGATGGCGATGAGTCCTGCCGGCCGGCCATCGACGGCGATGAATACCGGAGTTTTGCCGGCATCGGCGAGACGCTGCGCGGCAGCTTCATCGACGGCCATGCCATGTTTGGCCATCAGCCGGGCGGTGCCGAGCAGCAGCTGCCGCCCCTCCACGCGGGCGGCGATGCCGTGTCCGGCCAGCGCCTCGAACTCCTCGGCGGGCAGACGGGCCAGCCCGCGCTCGACCGCGGCGCGGACAATAGCCTCGCCCAACGGGTGCTCACTGCCGGCTTCGGCGGCGGCACTCAGGCGCAGCAGCGTGTCTGCATCGGTCCCGGTGGCAAGGATGTCGGTAACCGTGGGCATGCCGCGGGTGATGGTGCCGGTCTTGTCCAGCACCACCGCGGTCACCCGGTGCGCAGTTTCCAACGCCTCGCCCCCCTTGATGAGAATGCCGCTCTGAGCCCCGCGGCCGGTGCCGACCATGATCGCGGTCGGTGTCGCCAGGCCCAGGGCGCAGGGGCAGGCGATGATCAGCACCGACACCATGGCGATCAGTGCCATGGGCAGGCGGCTGTCCACCGGGGCCAGGTTGAACCAGACCACAAAAGTGGCGATCGCCAGGCACAGCACGATCGGCACGAAGTAGCCGGCGACCAGGTCGGCGAGGCGCTGGATCGGCGCCTTGCTCCCCTGGGCTTCCTGCACCAGGCGGATGATCTGCTGCAGCACCGTGTCGCGGCCGACCTTGGTGGCGCGGAAGCGAAAGGCACCGCTCTTGTTGAAGGTGGCGCCGATGACCGTGTCGCCGGCCTGCTTGGCCACGGGCAGCGGCTCGCCGGTCAGCATGCTTTCGTCGACCATCGATCGGCCGTCGACCACGGTGCCGTCGACCGGCACCTTGTCGCCGGGGCGCACCAGCACCAGGTCCCCAACCCGCACTTCGGACGCCGGGATGTCCTGCTCGACCCCGGCGCGCTCGACCCGCGCCAACCTTGGCGTCAGGTCCATAAGAGCGCGGATAGCGCCGCCGGTGCGGCTGCGGGCGCGAGCTTCGAGCAGCCGCCCCATCAGGATCAACGTGACGATGATCGCCGCCACTTCGTAATACACGCCAACCTGATGCGCCGCGGCCGCCGCCCCCATTCCCGGCTGGTGGAACAGCTGCGGAGCGACGGTGGCCGCCAGGCTGTAGAGATAGGCGGAGAGGGTACCGATGGCCACCAGGGTGTTCATGTCGGCGACCCGGTGGCGGGCGGCCGTCCAGGCACCGGCGAAAAAGCCGCGGCCGGCCCAGAACAGCACCGGCGTGGCAAGAATCAGCTCAACCCACGGACGCGCCGGGAAGTCCAGCACTCCGGCCAGGGCCGGCACCAGATGCCCGCCCATGGCCAGCACGGCCACCGGCACGGTCAGCCCGGCAGCCACCAGGAACTGGCGGCGCTGCCGGTGGAGTTCCGTCTCGCGGTGTTTGGCCTCGAGAGCGTAGCGATCCTCCGGCTCTGCCGCAGCGGCACTGCCGGCGAGAACCTCGTAGCCCATGCCTCGCACCACTTCGCCGAGGTGCTCGACATCGGTGCGCGCGGCTGCAAAGCGGATGCTGGCCCGGGCAGTGGCGAAGTTGACCGTTGCCTCGATCACGCCTGGCGCAGCGCGCAGCTCCTTTTCGATGCGCGCTGCGCATCCGGCGCAGTGCATCCCCGCCAGCGACAGTTCGCACCGCTCGAGACCGGCCCTTGACGGTGCCGTTGCGGAATCCTGATTTTCAAGCTGTGATGCCGACATGCTTGTCTGCCTTTTTGTCTCAACGCAGAAATCTGGTCAAGGCGGCCTGCACCTCTTCGAGCAGCTCCTGCTGGCTCAGCGCCCGGGCCGTGGCATGCTCCGACCCGGTGCCATGGGCCAGCATGCAGTGTTCGAGATGCCGGGTCAGCAGCGCGATGCCCAGGGCATCGAGCGCCGAGCGCACTGCGGCGATCTGGTTGAGGATGTCGATGCAATAGCGTCCCTCGTCGACCATCCGCGCAATGCCGTTGACCTGACCAGCGATGCGATTGATCCGCGCCCTGACTTGCCTGTTCGATTTCTGGGTCACCGCGGCCTCCTCTCCGTATACCCCCATGGGGTATCTATGAATTCACTATACTCCTGCCGCCCGTCACGGTCAACGGCGACGGCGCGGCATCATTCACCGCGCACCAACCCGGCCCTCATCGATCGACGGGGCGAGGGGCGGCCCCTAATTATGACTTTTTTTGTCATGTATGTTATGATGAATTTGCCGACAAAAAGGACTATTCCGCAGGGTCGTCTCGACAGCATCAAGGCAAGCGCTTCGGGACGAACGGCGGCCTGGCCCGGGAAAGGAGCAGAGCCATGAGAGACCGATTTACCAATGCCACCGCGGAACTCACCGAGAAAAACCCGTACGTCTGCGACAGCTGTGAGACCACCTTCGGGCACCCGGCCATTGAGCATCACGGCGAAGAAACCAGACACGGCAGTGGCTATGATTTTGACATGCGCGGCGCCGAGTGCATCTACAACTGTGACCCGATGCCCTTCGGCGACTGACGCAGCACTGTCCAGCGACGGCATAGCGATCACTTGAGAGTCGCAGAAGCAAGTTTGTTGCGCGGATCAGGCAAAAGCGCGGCAACAACTTTGGACTGAAGCGCCGAAATGTAGTATGGTAAATGGGCGGCGGAGCCATATCCGCCGCTCATTTTACTACACGGAACGTCTCAACCTATGCTCAACTTCGACGAACTGGAAAAGGGATTTTCCGAAGAGGAAGCGCTCGCCGAGGCGCGGCGCTGCCTCAAGTGCAAGAACCCTTTGTGCGTCAGCGGCTGCCCGATCGAGAACCGCATTCCCGAAATTATTACGGCGATCGAAGCCCAGGACTACCGCGCCGCCATCGACATCATCAACGAAAACAGCAATCTGGCCATCATCTGCGCCCGCGTCTGCCCGCACAACGATCAGTGCGAGGGAGCCTGCGTACTCAACCGCAAGGGCGAGGGGATCAGGATCAGCAAGCTGGAGCGCTTTCTCGCCGAGAAGGAGATGGAGCTGGCCCTGAACCGGCTGCGCGGCAAGGTGGCGGTGATCGGCTCCGGCCCGGCCGGGCTGTCGGTAGCGGCGATCCTCGCCAAGCAGAACTACCGCGTCACCATCTTCGAGGCCCAGGCCAGGGGCGGTGGCGTCCTGCGCTATGGTATTCCCGAATATCGCCTGCCGAAGGCCGTGGTCGACAAGCAGATCGAGATCGTCCGCAATCTCGGCGTGCGCCTGGAGACCGGGGTGGTCATCGGCGAGGACCTGACCCTCGACCAGCTGTTCGCCATGGGCTACCAGGCGATTTTCATCGGCACCGGCACCGGTCTGGCCAAGCAGCTCGGCGTCGAAGGGGAGAATCTTGCCGGGGCGATGCAGGCGATCTATTTTCTGGAAACCGTCGCCCTGATCCGCGACGGCAGCCTCGCCAACCGCCCCCTCCCGGTGCTCCCCGGCGACCGGGTCGTAGTGGTCGGCGCCGGCAACGTCGCGGTCGATGCCGCCCGCACCGCTTTGCGCCTCAAGGCAGCCAGCGTGCTGGCCGTGGACATCGTCCCGGAGAAGGAGCGCCGGGCCAGCGACAAGGAGTACCACGAGGCGTTGCACGAAGGCGTATCCTTCTCTTTCGAGACCAGCGTCACCAGGATTCACGGCGAAGACGCGGTGACCGGCGTCACCCTGCAGAGGTTCGCCCGCCAGGTCGCCGGGCGCTCAAGTGCCATCTTGCCGGTGGCGGGCAGCGAACAGCCGGTCGCCTGCGACAAGGTGATCATCGCCGTCGGCCAGAAGCCCTTCGCGCGCATCGTCTCCACCACCACCGGCATCAAGACCAACGACCGGGGCTTTGTGGTCACCGAGAGCGAGCCGTACTACGGCATGACCACCCGTCAGGGGGTCTTCGCCGCCGGTGACGTGGTGCATGAGCCGAAAACGGTGATTCTGGCCATGCGCGAGGGAAGGCGGGTCGCCGAGGCGATCGACGCGTTCCTGCAGAGGGGGTAGAAGGTGGCAGCCGAGCAGGAGAAAACCTCCCCGCCGACAGCGGAAGAGGCTGATCCCCTGACCATCAGCCGGGGGCTGGGAAAAGTTCGCCAGCGCCGCTGGATCCTCTGGGCGACCATCCTCATCTATTTGCCGGGGCTGTACTTCGCCCTGGAATTCGGGCTGCCGGGCGGGACCATGGCCAAACTGTTCTGGGTCTGGGTCGGCCTGCTTTGCATCGCGGTGGGGCTCGCCACCGTGGTCAAATGCCCGCGCTGTCGCAACCCGTTCCACACCAACGGCCCGACCTTTCTGCCGGTTCGCAAGTGCGTCCACTGCGGGCTGCATCTCAAGGCGGACAGGGGCTCCGCACGGCAAGTCGACACGACATCCTGATTCCCCCGCTTCCGGCTACGACAGCAAGAAGAGGCCATGCGCCTCGCAAACTGGCCCCGACAGAACCTAGCACCCGATGGTAAGGGTTTGACTTCATGGGAATTCTTCGCGCCTACCGGTTTTCCCTCCTGCTGATCGCTTCGATCGTGGCGGGAGCGGGCGTCGGCTGTTACGCGCCGGCAATCGCCGCGACCATCAAGCCGTTGGGGGATCTGTTTCTCAACCTCATCTTCATGGTGATCGTCCCCCTGGTTTTCCTTTCGATCGCATCGAGCATCGCCGCGTCCCGAGCAGCGACCGTTTCGCGGATTTCCTGGGTTATGCTGGCGGTTTTTCTGGTGACCAGCGTGGTGGCTGCGTTGAGCTCGCTGATTTTCTTCCTCGTCGTGCAACCTGTTCCCGGGAGTGGGCTGGCACTGCAGTCGGCAGCGACGCTGCAAGCACCGTCAACCCTGGAGCAGCTGGTCAAGACGATTTCCGTGCCGAGCTTTGCGGAGATGCTCTCCCACCGGGCGATGCTCCCGTTGATGCTGGTTGCGGTAGCGGTCGGCATAGCGACACGACAACTCGGTGAGCGAGGCGAGCCCTTGGCGAGGGTGTTGCACAGCGGTGCCGAAGTCGCCATCAAACTGGTGGATTACGTCATGCTGGTCGCCCCGGTCGGACTGTTCGCGTATTTTGCCGCCACCATCGCCGAAACTGGAGCGCAACTCGCCGGCTCGTACATGAGGCTGTTCACGGCCTACTACCTGTTCGCCGGCGCCTACTTCGTGATCGCTTTCTCGGCCTACGCCTGGCTGGCCGGCGGGCGCAGTGGAATGCGCCGGTTCTGGTCCCACATGCTCACCCCCTCGCTGACTGCGCTGGGCACCTGTTCAAGCATGGCGACGATGCCGGCCAACCTCGAAGCGGCTCCGCAGATGGGGGTGTCACGCGCGGTGAGCAATCTGGTGATTCCGGTCGGTGCCGTCATTCACAAGGACGGTTCGGTGATTGGCGGCGTGGCCAAATGCCTGTTCGCCATCAGTCTGTTCCAGATCGAACTGACACCGTCAATACTGGTGCAGACGGCCGTGGTGGCAATCCTGGCAGGGGTCGTCATCGGGGCAATTCCGACCGGGGGGATGATCGGGGAGATGGTGATTCTTTCAGTCTTCGGCTTCGGGCAGGAGGCACTGCCGCTGCTGGCAGTGATCAGCGTCATCATCGATCCCCTGGCGACCCTGTTGAATGCCACGGGGGACAATGCCGCGGCGATGCTGGTCAACCGGGTGGTGGAGGGCGGGCTCGCGACAGAGTCTGCTGCCTAACGCCCGGCACCCCCCGCCAGTACCGTCATCCCCAGTATTCCTTTCAAAAAGCGCCCGTCTACCACATCCGTGCGCTCCTCCCCCGGAGCCAGGGAGGTAATCGCCAGGCGGCCAACCACGGCACGCCCCTCCCGTCCACCCCAACTGGCCGTGCGCACCCCCCACAGGTTGTGCAGCAGCATCGGCTCGCCGCGGGCCGGGTCGAAACCAAGATAAAGGCCGATATGCCCCTTGAGCCAGAGCAGGGTATAGAACGGAACCCCATCTTGCAGGAGCCGGGCACGTTTTTCTTCCGGGCCGAGCCCGGCGAGGTCATGGAAGCTCCCGCCGCTCTTGGCCTGATCGGCGGAGTTGCGCGGCAGCCAGACGCCGAAGGGGGCAAAGAGGTCGCGCAGGGTGGCCGAGCAGTCGCGATTTTCATACAGCCCCCCCCAGCCGTAGAGCTGCCCAAGCATACGATCAGCCAGTTCGGCGACCCGGGCCGGAGACAGCGGCAGCGGCTTGATCGCGGCCTGGTCCGGGGGCACCGGCGCCGGTACGGCCACTGCCGACCCATCGGCGCCGCGTACCGGGATGAGGAGCTGCAGCTCGGTCTCGCTTTGTGCCACAACCGGGAAAATAGCCCCCAGATGACTCTGGGTCAGGAAGTTTCCCGCGGCGTCTCGAAGAGTGACCGCATCGCGCAGCAGCGCGGCGTAGCGTCCGGTCTGGTAAGCCGCGCGAAACTCCGCCGCCGCCCAGGCGACATCCTGGGCAGGCAGCCAGCCGGCGACAAAGCCGGCTTCGGCGAAGAGCCACGCGCCATCGGCGGAGACATGGGTCACCAGCAGCGGCGTCCCCGTCCACAGGGTGGAATTCTGGAAATAGTCGAAGGGGTAGCCCTCGCCGGCCCGGCGCGGGTCGTAAAAGAACGGGCGATTGGTTGGAAAGACCCGGCAGGAGGTGTTGCGCACGGTGACCGCTGGGCGCGCCATGGACGGGTAACTCTCCCGCTGCAGCGATGCCACCAGTTGCTGCCAGCGTTCCCTGCTCAGCGGCAGGAGGTTCTCCGCGTAGCCCTGCCGGCCGCCGTAGGCGGTCACTCCCCAGAAAGCCTGATCCGCCGAAAAACTGGCCGTCTGCCGCCGCCAGGGGCGGAAAAAGCGCTCGTCATAGCTGGCGTCCAACTCGGCCTGCACCTCCGGCGGGACCAACAACGCCCCTGCCCTGTCGGCCGGCAGGTAATGCGCGGCGGACTGTGGATAGAGATCAAGGTCGGCAACTCCCGGCGGCTGGACGGCGCAGCCAACGAGCAAGGCCAGCAACAAAATTGCTAGAAGTGGGAAACGTATTGCAGCTGGCATCAGACCTCCCAGGAGAGTTGTCAATCCAGTCTCCAATTGTTCATGGAAACGTCGCGCCAGGCAAGCGTTTCCAAAAAAAATGGGGCTCTTCAGCAAAATCTGTGGGTGCCCTCAGGTTCTGGTAGGTTCCCAAGTGTATGATATAGGGCGATTTTCATGACCTCGAAGCTGCGATAGCCGTACGCTTTTCTGGTGGTCACTTTCGCCTTGTTGTTGAGACCCTCGACCGCGCCCAGAGCGATCTTCCCTTTGGCCCGGAACCAGTTGAGCAGCAACGCCCGGTGAGAGCGCAGCATGCGGGCCACTTTCTTCATCGGCACCAACTTTGAGCGCATGGTCCGCTTGCACCATTCGTCGAGGAAGAGTCCAGCCCAGTAAGCACTGGCGTAACTCCAGAACCGCTGAAGATCTTCCTTGAGCAGATAGGCCCGCACGGTGCGCAGATTCAGGGCCAGCAGCTCCCGGAGCTTGACCGTCTGTTTGTCCGTCAGGTGCTCCGGCCGTTTCAGCAGGCACCAGCGGCTGCCGGTGAGAACCGGTTCCTGGCCGGCGGCTTTGAGATCCTTGGCTTCCCTGGCGCGAACCTGGTCAATCGCCTTGCTCACATGGGTCATGACATGAAACCGATCCAGCACATGCAGCGCCTGTCCCGCCACGTCGGCGACGATCCGCAGGTACGGCCGCCACATGTCGCTGCAGATGAAGCGCAGGCGCGCGGTGCGCTCGGAACCGAACTCCTTGAAGAACTGCCGCAATGTCTGCTGGGTGCGTTCCTTGCCGACCCACAGCAACCGCCGGCAACCGGCGTCGATCTGGTAGACCAGGGTCAGGTACTTGTGCCCCTTCTTCCAGGCGATCTCATCGATGCCGATGGCGGTGACGTTGCTCAGGTCACGGTGCGCCAAACCCCATTCAACGGCCATCTTCACGGAACGGAACACATGCTCCCAACTGCTGCCGAAGATGCCGGCGACTTCCTTCCACGGCAACCGTCGTGCCCAACGGGCCAGAAACCACGCATAGGTGGTGGTCAACTGCTGCTTGCCCGTCGCCCACGGAATCCGTTCGACCTTGACGCCGCAGGTGGAGCAGTTCACCCGGCGCAGCGCGTAGAGGAAGAACACCGTCAAGCCCCACAGCGGCACAAACTCAAATCGCCGCTCACTGAGCCGGTCATATCCCGGCCCGGGTTGACCACATTTCGAGCAGACCGGCCGGCTCCCCTGGCGGGACCGAATCTCAACGTCAAGGATCATGCGCGTCTGCGGGTCACGCCAGCGGATCGCGCCGTACACAAAACCGGGGTGCAACTGCACCCGATTCAGGATAGACTTGAGTTGCATCCTGTCTCTCCCTTGTCTGCCATGTGTATTTCTTGGTCGAAACACATCATGCCAGACAAAGAGGCGGGATGCTCT
>JBFYXI010000139.1:0-9607 GCA_041310635.1 Desulfuromonadaceae bacterium
ATTCGCAATAATGTCACCGACAAGCTGGCGCTGGCCGGCGTGGCGCTGCGATAAGCGGTGTTCACTGCCCGGCCAGAACCGCGCCGGCTGTGTGCGCCCTCGCGTCGGAAAGCCGGCGGCCCGGGATCATGCAGTTGGGTTCATGTCGCTTGTCAAACCCCCTGCTTTTCCTCTAAGATGACCTTCGGGAATCACTCGGGCCATGCTGAAGGCATGGTCTGGGACAAGGATGTTCGCTGGCTTTCCCGGGGGGGCTTATGGAGCAGTCGACCGGCACCGTCGAGATCGGCACGATTCGCAACCTGCTCAACGGGCTGATCCTGCTGCAGAACCACCTGCGCCTGTACGGGCGCAACAATGCCAACGTCGCCCAGACCACGGCCAAGCTCCTCGACTGGCTCTCTCGGCTGTTTGCCGACACCGCAGCGGTGACTCTCTATGTCGCCGGCCACGGCTTCATGCATGGCGACGGTTTTGTTGACCGCGCCAACCGCCATTTCGAAAAATTCGCCAACTGCCTGTTCACCCACGGGATCGCCACCCTGACCCTGCACCGGGACATCTCGGCGGAAGAACTCCACGAATTTCTGCTGTTGATTGCCCGCAAGCCGGCGGAGACCTGGAGCGATGGGGGAATCGACCATTGCCTGCGCACGCGCGGGATCGAACACCTCTCGGTCCGGGAGATGGCGGAGGAGGACTTCCTGCTCATGGAGTCCGCATCCGAAACGGACCGTGAGCAGTTGCAGACCCAGCAGTCGGCCCTCTGGGAAGAATTCGCCTTGTCGCTGTTGCATGGCCTGCGGCTTGCCGAAGCGCCGGAGGACCTCGCCGATCGCTTCGATCCTGCCGAGCTGGCCGCAAAAATCGGCGAGTTCCTGGAGCAATGCCCGGAAGCGGCAAAGCTGACCTTCGCCCGCGATGCCAGCCGTTTTCTGATGGCTGTCAAGCACGAAAAGGTGCGGATTTACCGGGCCGCGGCGCTCGGCAAACTCGCCGCATTCGTCAATCGCCTGACCCCCGGCCTCCGCCAGATGCTGCTCGATAACGTTTTTCAGCTCAACCTGGATGCCGAACTGGCCGAAGGTTTTCTGAGCGGCCTGTCGGACCAGGTGATCCTCGACGCCTTTCGGCAGGCGACCCTGGGCAAAGGTTATGTTCCGCCGATGATGCTCAAGCTGCTCGGCCGCCTGGCCCGGGACCGTCAGCTGATCGAGCCTTCGACCACGCCCGACGCTGCCGGAGAACCGTCGGATGCTGCCGGCCAGATCACCGAGCTGTTCCGCAAGGATGATTTCGACAAGTATGTGCCGGCAGGGTACCAACAGGCGCTGCTGGCGATTGTCCGCAAGGAAGGTCTGCCCACCCAGACCACGGCCGCGTTGGAAAAGCTCAAGGCGACCCTTGATCCCGGGGCGCAGGAGCATCACCTTGGCGCGATCATCTTCGCCATCCTGCAGGAGTCTCTCGACCTCAAGCATCTCGAGGGGTTTCGCAGCAACCTCTTCGCAACGTTGAACTTTTACCTGACCACCCACAGCTACGCCCATATCAGGAAGTTTTACGAGCAGTGCCGGAGCGAGGCGGCCAGAGCGGAGCTGCTGGCCGAAGTGCAAGACTACATGGCTTCGCCCCGCTTCACCAAGGCGGTGCTCGACGCTCTGCCACAGCTGTCCCGCGAAAACCTCGAAGACGCCTGGGCGCTGATCATTACCCTGCAAACCCCGTTTATCGAGCCGCTGCTCGACCGGCTCGGTACCGAGAACAACCGGGCCACGCGCCTGGCCTATCTGAAGGCGTTGATCCAGATCGGGCCTCCCTGTATTCCGCCGGCGGTGGCCCGCCTGTCGGATCCCCGCTGGTTTGTGGTCAGGAACATGCTCTACCTGCTCCGCGAACTGGGGGATGCCACGGTTTTGCCGGAGGTCAGGCACTGCCTGCAATATCCCCATGCCAAGGTCCAGCAGGAAGCTCTCAGGACCTGTCTGCTGTTCCTGGACGAGCAGGCCACCCCTTTCCTGCTTCAGGACCTCGCCTCGTCCTCGCCGGAGGGTTTGATCAGTACCGTCAATCTGGCCAGCCTGTCGCAAGATGCGCGGGTCGTTGCCCGGCTGTTTGAATTGCTGCAAACGGGGACGCTTTTCAATTACCAGCTCGAGGTCAAGCGCGCGGCGGTAAGGGCGCTCGCGGTCAATGCCCCCCAGCAAAGCCTGCCGATTTTTGCCGCCCTGCTCAAGTCGCGCAGTTTTTTGAAAGCACGTGCCCACGAGGCCCTCAAGCTGGAAATTCTTGCCGCCTTTGAAAAGTATCCGCCGGAGTCCGTCAAGCCGCTGCTGGAAACCCTGGTCCGTTCGGGTTCGGTCGAGGTTGCCCGGGGGGCACAGAACACCCTCAGAAAGCTCGGCGGCGGAGGTGGCCAATGAACGGCGAGCGCCAGATTGCCATGTTACAGGAAATTCTGCGGCATCTGGCCCAGATCCTTGCCAACGCCTCGCTCTATGCGCCCGAACATCCCCGCGTGCTGGCCGGGCTTGCCGAAGTCCTCGCTCCCCTGCAGCAGCTGCTGCAGAAGACGCCCGAGTTGACGCTGGTCGTGGTCAAAGACGATCTCCTCTACCAGGGGAAGCCGCTGGTCCAGTCTCCGCATACTCAGCGGGTGGCCCGGACCCTGGCCGCGCGGGGGATCGGCCACATCAAGTTCCTGGCCGGGGTTGACAGCGCCGACCTGCGCCAGCTGCTGGGATGTCTGTGCCGGGAGGAAAGCCAGGAGGTTTTCAAGGCGCCTCAGTCCAAGATCCGGCTTGGCGATGTTGACGTGGCCGGGCTCGTCGAGGATGACAGCGCCAAGCCGATCGAATCGTTCGAGCAATTGACCAGCGAAGAACTCAATGGACTGCAGGAGATGTACAACACGATTGGCGACCAGGGGAAGGCCAACGTGCGCCAGCTGGTGTCGCTGACCGCGGGCTTCATCGTCGCCTTCCGCCGGGAAGCCAACCCGCTGCTGGCGCTGGCGCCGTTGCGCCGGCTCGATGAATATACCTTCACCCATTCCATCAACGTCGGCATTCTCAATATCGCCCAGGGGATGTCGCTCGGCATCGAAGGGCAGTTGCTGCACGATCTCGGCATTGCCGGCATGCTCCACGACGCGGGTAAAATCTTCGTCGACCGGGAAATCATCCAGAAGCCGGGCAAGCTGACCGGAGAAGAGTGGGGCATCATGATGTCGCATCCCTCCCGCGGCGCCCAGTACCTGATGAACCAGAATGGCGTGCCAAAACTTGCGGTGATCAGTGCCTATGAGCACCATATGCGCTTCGATTTGGAGGGTTATCCCAAGCCCCCGGCTGGCTGGACCCTCAATCTCTGCAGCCAGATGACCATGGTTTCGGACACCTTCGATGCCTTGCGCACCCGGCGGATCTACAAGGATCCCTGGGATTTTCCCAAGGTCAGCGGTTTTTTGCTGTCGCTGGCGGACACCCAGCTCAACGAGGATCTGGTGATCAATTTTCTCAAATTGCTCGCCGAACACGGCGAAAACCTGCCGCTGCAACCACCGGATGACAGCGTGCCGGCGCGGGCCTGCTACTGTGAATGAGGTTTGCAGCCCTTAGCGAGGAGCCTCCATGTTTAACAGCAAGCTGGTGCTCGACAGCCTTTACGATGGTTTGTATACCGTTACCCGGCTGCGCAAGATCAACTACTGGAACCGGTCCGCCGAGACGATCACCGGTTACCGTGCCGACGAGATCAGCAACCTGCACTGCTACGAAGGTCCCCTGAAGCATGTTGACAGCGAGGGTACCGATCTTTGCGAGCACGGCTGCCCCTTGACCTGGGCGATGACCCATCGGCAGAAGCATGAGGCGGACGTGTTTCTGCACCACCGGGATGGCCATCGCGTGCCGGTGAAGGTGAAGGTCGCGCCGCTCTACGACGAGACCGGCGAAGTGATCGGCGCCGCCGAGTCGTTTGCCGACAACACCGTGCAGATGCTGGCCCTGGAACGGCTGGCCGAACTCGAGGCCGCCGCCCTGCTCGACCCGTTGACCTGTCTTGCCAACAAGACCTACCTTGAGTCGCAGTCGCAGCGCTATCTGCGCGAAATGGTGAGGCAGCCGAAGCATATCGGCGTGATGGTCATCGAAATCGATGATTACGAAGCGCTCTGCGAGCGACTGGAGGTGGAGGCCAGGAACCGGCTGGTGCAGGTCGTGGCGGAAACCATTCGCAGCAACAGCCGGCCTCTCGATCTCTTCGGGTATGTTGACGACGGCTGTTTCGTCGGCTTGATCCATGACGTGACCAGTAACCAGCTCTATACGGTCGGCAGAAAGCTGGCGGCCCTGATTGAGAAGAGCAACATCCTGCTGGGAGACCAGCTGGTGCAAGCCAAGGTTGCCGTGGGCGGGGCGATGCTGCGCCCGGACGACAGCTTCCAGGCCGCAGTGGCCCGTTGCGAGAAACAGCTGCACACGGTTCGCCAGGGAGGTGGCAACGTTGCCGTCGAGCTGCATTTCTTCAAGGTTTAACCGGGGAGCTGCGGCGGTTTTACGGAAAGCGCTTGATGAAGAGATGAGTCGAGGGCCGTGCCGGGTGCGCGGCCCCGCTTTTTCGCCCGGTCATCCCTCGCCAGGTGCGGCAGCTCTGCCGCCCTGACCGGTTGACTCCGGGGTGGCCCGGCCGAGCAGTTCCATGAGGTGCAGAACCTGCTGCGGCAGGCCGGCCTGCCGCACGCCCCAGGCGAGCTGCAGCTGGCAGCCGGGGTTGGCGGTCACCAGCACGTCGGCACCGGTGCTGGCGACGTTGCCCAGCTTGCGGTCGAGCACCTGCTGGCTCTCTTCCGAGTACTTCAGCCCCCAGGTCGCCGCCGAGCCGCAGCACCAGCTGGCTTCGGGCATCTCCTTCAGGGTGATTCCCGGAATGGCCCGCAGCAGCTGGCGCGGCTGGGAGCTGATCCCCTGGGCATGGCAGAGGTGGCAGGGCTCATGGTACGTCACCGTGAGCGGCACTTCCTGGAAGCGGTCATTGTGGACGCCGCGCTCGACCAGAAACTCCGAGACGTCACGCACCTTGGCGCGGAACGCGGCTAGGCGCTGCTGTTCTCCGTCCGCCTCCAGCCATTCCTCGTATTCCTTGAGCGCGGCCCCGCAGCCGGCACAGTCGGTAACGATGGCGTCGACGTCGAGATCCATGAACAGATCGAGGTTATGCCGGGCCAATTGGCGCCCGGTGCTGCGGTCGCCCTCGGTAGCGTGCGGCGCGCCGCAGCACTTCTGGGCCTTCGGCGTGACCACTTCGAACCCCTGGTGGGCCAGGACCCGGACCGTCTGCCGGGACACCTCGGCATACATCAGGCTCATGATGCAGCCGAGGAAGAAGCCGACCCGGCCGCGTTTCGCGCCGACGGCCGGGATGAGCTCCGGCAATTCCGGGCGCAGGGGGCGAGGGAGGGCGGGCATCATCCCTTCGGCTTTTTCCATCCAGGCCGGGCCGAGCTTGAGAAGGTGGGAATGGCGAACCAGCCACTGGATGCCGAGCCGCTGATAGAGCCGGCCGGGGAGCAGCGATTTTTCCAGCAGGTCGGGGTCGGAGAGCAGCCGCTGGAGAATGAATTCACGGAAGCTCCTGCCGATGTGCCCCAACGGGAACTGCTGGTGGGCCTGGCTGCGACAGACCTCCATGACCTCACCGGCACGCACGCCCGAGGGGCAGGCGGTGGCACAGGCCCGGCAGTCGAGGCAGAAGAAGGCCTCTTCCTTGACCGCGGCGGTAAATTCCAGCTGCTGCTCGGCCACGGCCCGCGCCAGGGCCACGCGACCGCGCGGGCTGGAGCGCTCGCGGCCGGTGAGAGCGAAGGTCGGGCAGGTCGGCAGGCAGAAGCCGCAGCGCATGCACTGCAGCACGTCCGCGTATTGCGGGGCGTCCTGTGCCGTGAAGTTGCCGAGCCTGGCGTCAGGGCGAGACACGGAAGCCCCCCTCGATGTGCGCCTGCGTACAGGGATCTTGTTCGTCGAAAATCTTGCCCGGGTTGAGCATCCCCTTGGGATCGAAGGCGTCCTTGATGCGCTTCATCACCTTGACGCCGCCGGCCCCGATCTGCCGGGCCAGGTACTCCTTTTTCGCCAAGCCGATGCCGTGCTCGCCGGAAACGGTCCCCCCCCAAGCGAGAACCTGGCTGTAAAGGTCGTCATAGAAGGCATGGGCGCGCTGCATTTCGTCAGCATTGCGCTCGTCGCACAGGACCGTCGGATGGAGGTTGCCGTCGCCGGCATGGCCGAAGGTGCCGACCTGGAGCCGGTACTTTTCGGTGAGGCGCTCGACCTCGGCAAAGGTTTCCGCCAGCATCGAACGCGGCACGGTGGCGTCCTCGAGCAGGGTGGTCGGCGAGACCCGGGCCAGGGCCGCCAGCGCCGTGCGGCGCGCGGCCGCCAGCTTGCCGGCTTCCTCGGCATCCCTGGCGACGTGGATTTCGGCGGCCTTGACCGCCCTGAGGATCGCCGCGACCCCTTCGGCCTCTTCCGCCACCATCGCCGGGTGGCCGTCGACCTCGATGAGGAGCAGCGCCGCCATCTGCCGCGGCAGGCCGATCTTCACGTAGTCCTCGACGCAGTTGATGGTCGCCCGGTCCATGATCTCCATGGTCGAGGGGATGATCTTGGCGGCGATGATCTTCGAAACCGCCGCCCCGGCGGTGCGCATGTCGTCGAAGAAGGCGAGAAAGGTGCGCCTGGTCTGGGGCGGGGGGATCAGCTTGACGGTCACCTCGGTGATGACGCCGAGCGTCCCCTCGCTGCCGACCAGCAGGTCCTTGAACGAGTAGCCCGCGACGTCCTTGACGCTCTTGCCGCCGGTGGTCAGGATGCTGCCGTCGGCGAGGACGCACTGCAGGGCCATCACGTAGTCGCGAGTGACGCCGTACTTCAGGCCGCGCAGGCCGCCGGCATCCTCCATGACGTTGCCGCCGAGGGTGGAAATCTTCTGCGAGCCGGGATCGGGCGGGTAGAAGAGCCCCTTGGCGGCCGTCGCGTTGAACAGGTCGAGGGTGATCACTCCGGCCTGGGCGGTGGCGGTGAGGTTCTCCTCGTCGATTTCGAGGATGCGGTTCATGCGGTTCAGGCACAGGACCATCCCCCCCCTGACCGGCACGCTGCCGCCGGAAAGGCCGGTGCCGCTGCCGCGCGGCACGATGGCCAGCCCCTCGCGCCGGGCGATCTCCATGGCCGCCCACACCCCTTCGGCGCTAGTCGGGTAGACCGCGACCCCGGGAAGATGGTGGATGCCGGGGGTGGAGTCGTAGCCGAGGACCAGCAGGTCCTCCAACTCGTGGTAGACGTTCTCTCGGCCCAGGAGTTGCTGTAAACTGGCGACGAATGATCTGCTCATCGGCGTTCCTTGCAAAAAAGCGGGAGATTTTCCAATCACAAGGGGTTTCTGAAATTGGTATGACCAATTTATTTGCGGCGCCCGTACACAGTCAAGCAAAAAACCGAAACGTCTTTTAAGACCTCACATAAATGTTGACTTCGCGGTTCGGTTCGGCTATCTAAAATTGGTAAGACCACTTAATTTGTGGTGGAGGCAGGGTGATGCGAAACGCATTCATAGCGGCAGCTGAAAAAGTTGGGGCTCTTACCGTCGCCTGCGCAACACCGGAGCAGGTCGTCCGTTACCTTGCCGAAAAGCTGCGGGGCGCACTGGTTCTCCCCGCCTGCCCGAGCCTGGAGCGCCTCGAGCTGCGCCGTCGGCTGGGCGCGGCGGGGATCGCCCTCGTGGCGGAGGACTTCCGTCAACAGGCTCCTGCCGCCGCCGCCGGCCTGACCGGGGCCAACTTTGCCATCGCCGCGACCGGCACGGTGGTACTGGAAAGCACGGCCGAGCCGATCCGCCTGGCCACGACCCTGCCGGCAACCCACTTCGTTCTGCTCGATCCGCGCAAGATCGTGGCCGATTCCGCCGCCGCCGTGCCGCTGCTGCGGCAATTCCACCAGCAGCTGCCGCAAGCCTACCTGGCCTATATCACCGGGCCGAGCCGCACTGCCGATATCGAACGGGTGCTGACCATCGGCGTGCATGGGCCGAAAGAGCTGCACATCCTGCTGTGCGAGGGGGTGTCGGATAATTTTCTGGAAAGTTGAATTGGGGAGTCTGTGATGTCCAAAGCCCGTTCCCGCCAATACCAGCAGCGCGTCGCCGAAGCCCTGGCCACGCCGCGCCTGCAGGATACCCTGCACCGCTTTGCCGACGCCTACCTGCTGGCGCGGGACAATGCCTTTGCCGGGCACGACTTCGAGGCCTTGCGGGCCGGCATCGCGGCGATGAAGGACGACGTCCTGGCCCGGCGCGCGGAGTATCTCGCCGAATTCACCCGCAATGCCGAGGCGGCCGGAGCCAAGGTTTATCTGGCGCGCACCGGCGACGAAGCCAACGCCTACATCGTCGCGCTGGCCCGCCGGCGCGACGTCAGCCTGGTGGTCAAGAGCAAGAGCATGGCCAGCGAGGAGACCCACCTCAACCACGCCCTGGCAGAGGCGGGGATCCGGGCGCTGGAAACCGATCTTGGCGAATGGATCATCCAGCTTGCCGGGCAGCGGCCGAGCCACATGGTCTTGCCGGCGATTCACCTGGTCAAAGAGGAGGTGGCCGAACTGTTCAGCCGCGTCACCGGCCAGGTGGAGCCGGCCGCAATCCCCCACCTGGTGCAGGTCGCCCGCGAGCAGCTGCGCCAAAGCTATCTCGACGCGCAGATGGGCATTTCCGGGGCCAATCTCGCCATCGCCGAGACCGGCGGCCTCGCCCTGGTCACCAACGAAGGCAACGCCCGCCTGGTGACCACCCTGCCGCCGATCCACGTGGCCCTGGTCGGTATCGAGAAACTGGTGCCGACCCTGGAAGATGCCCACAAGGTCATCGACGTCCTGCCGAAGAACGCCACCGGCCAGCTGATCACCTCCTACATCACCTGGATCCGCGGCGCCGTGCCCTGCGGCGACGGCGCCAAGGAGCTGCACATTGTCCTGCTCGACAACGGCCGCAGCGCCCTGGCTGAATCGCCGCACTGCCACGACGCCCTGCGCTGCATCAAGTGCGGCGCCTGCGCCAACGTCTGCCCGGTCTACCAGACCGTCGGCGGCCACGTCTTCGGCCATATCTACATCAGCGCCATCGGCGTCATCCTCACCGCCTTCTTCCACGGCCTCAAGCATGCCGCCGAACTGGTGCGCGCCTGCATCGGCTGCCGCTCCTGCGTGGCGGTCTGCCCGAGCGGCATCGACCTGGAGAGCATCATCCTCCACCTGCGCGAAGTGCTTGGCGCAGAGGAGGGGATCGGCGCCGGCAAGGCCCTGGTCTTCAAGCGCATCATGCGCAACCGCAAGCTGTTCCACACCATGCTCCGCACCGCCAGCCTGCTGCAGAAGCCGGTCACCCGCGGCGAGCGCACCATCCGCCACCTGCCGCTGTTCTTCTCCGGGCTGACCGAGTGGCGCACCCTGCCGGCGATTGCCGACCGGCCACTGCGCGACCAGTGGACCGGCCTGTCGCAGCCGGTCGACCAGCCGCGCTACCGGGTGGCCTTCTTCGCCGGCTGCCTGAACGATTT
>JBFYXI010000174.1:0-4011 GCA_041310635.1 Desulfuromonadaceae bacterium
TGTTCACCGCCACTCTGTCGGCCGGCGCCAAACTGGTGTGGATGCCGCTGCTGGCAGCCGGCATACTGCTGGGGATGGGCGTCACCGGCACAGATCTGGAGATTGGCGTGCTGATAGCGGGTACGCCGGCCGCCACCGCCAACTACATCATGGCCCAGCAACTCAAAGGCGACGCAGAGCTGGCCGGCACCATCGTCATGCTCTCGACCCTGCTGTCGGCCGTCACCTACACCGTGGCCCTGATGATCCTCAGAACCCAGGGATTATGAGCGCCCCGCGGGTCTCGATTCTCCTGCCGGTGCGCAACGAGGAGCGGCTGCTGCCGGCGGCCCTCGCCTCCCTGCGGCATCAGACTTTCACTGACTGGGAACTGGTTGCCGTCAACGACGGCAGCAGCGATGCCACGGGGCGCGTGCTCGATGCGGCGACTGCCCGGGATCCGCGCATCCGTGTCCTGCACCTCCCGGCAGGAGGGCTGGTCGCCGCTCTCAATGCCGGGCTGGCCGCCTGCCGCGCACCGCTGGTGGCGCGCATGGACGGTGACGATATCTGCCACCCGCAGCGGCTGGAGCGCCAGGTCGCCTTGCTCGACGTCCACCCGGAGGTGACGCTCGTTGCCTGCCGGGTGCGGCAGGTACCGCGCCAGGCGCTCAGTGACGGCATGCGAGTCTACGAAACTTGGCAGAACTCCCTGCTCGAGCACGATGACATTCTGCGCGATCTTTATGTCGAATCGCCATTTGTCCATCCCAGCGTCATGTTCCGCCGTGACGAGGTACAGGCCCTCGGCGGCTACCGCGACTGCGGCTGGCCCGAGGACTACGATCTCTGGCTGCGGCTGGCCCGGGCCGGCGCCCGCTTCGCGCGCCTGCCGGAAGTGCTCTTCTACTGGCGCGACCGCCCCCGGCGCATGACGCGCACGGCACCAGCCTATACGCTGGAGGCCTTCCGCACCTGCAAGGCGCATCACCTGCGCCGGTCTTTTCTGGGCAACGTGAGTGAGGTGACCTTATGGGGCGCCGGCATCGAAGGGAAGGCTTGGCGCAGGGCCCTGCGGGAGGAGGGGGTGGCGGTCCGGCGCTGGGTCGAAGTCGACCCGCGCAAACTCGGCCAGGTCATCCACGGAGCTCCGGTGGTCGGCATCGAAGCGCTCGCTCCCGGCGATGGCCCGACGCTGGTTACCGTCGGCGCCAAGGGCGCCCGCGGGCAAGTTCGGGAGTTCGCACGCAGAGCCGGGCTGCGCGAAAAGACGGATTTCCTTTGCGTGACCTGAGCGACCAGGCCCGGGAGGTCAGTCGGGAGGCTGCAGCGTCCTGCGCAGCAGATCCGGATCGTAGCCCAGGGACGGGAGTCGCTCCACAATCCCTTGGTAGGCCGCCTCGTCGAGAGTCCGGGCGCGACTGAGGATCCAGAGATACTTGCGACTGGGATGGCCGACCACGGCCCAGCGATAGTCGGCATCGAGAGCGATGATCCAATAATCCCCCCAGAACGGGCGAAAGAAACTGACCTCCAGTTTGGCGTTGCTGACGGCATCGGCCACTCGTGCCCGCCCCTCCACCGACTTGAGCGGACCGTCCAGTGCATCCTGGCGGCATTCGTTGACGACGCCGATCAGATTATCGTCCCGCAGCGTGTAAACGGCGCGGGTGGCAACACAGCCTTTCTGGAAGCGATGGGGGTAGCTGGCGATTTCGTACCAGCTGCCCACGTAACGCTGCAGGTCGACCTGTGCCACGGTCGGCAGGGGCGGTAGATTCTGCCCGGCCGGGGTGCAGCCGCAACCGAGGGCCGCCAACCAGCCCACCAACAGCCCCCTCCAGTTCCTTAAGCCACGCTGCTTGCTCATTCTGCCTCCTCCCCGCCGCCGAACATTGCCGCCAGCACCTGACGCCGGTAAGCAAAGATCTCTGCCACGCGACGCTCAACCCTGCTGCCGGCCAGCAGGTCGCCGCAGCCGCCGCCAGGCAGCTGGTAGTGCACCAGGTCGGTCATCTCGATGCCATCGGCAACCACCCGGAAATGATGCTGGTGGTGCCAGAAGCGATACGGGCCGCTGCGCTGCTCGTCGACAAAGAACTCCCCCTCGCGCAGATGGGTGATCTCGGTCACCCACGGCAGGCACAGGCCGCCGAAGGGGCGCACCCGGTAGGTGACGATCATTCCGGCATACATCCGCTCCGACAGCGGTGATGTGACCTCGAAATTAAGGTCGGGCGGGGTAATGCGCGCCAGGTTGGCGGGGTTGGCAAAGAACTCCCAGGCCGTCGCCAGCGGCAGCGGCAGCTGTTGACGACATTCCAGACGGCGCAGGCGGGCCTTCACGGCTGCCTCTTGCGGGGCGGCAACGGTTCCGGGCCGGCAACGACCCGCCCGCCGGCGGCCCGGGCGATGCCGCGCAGCATGCCGGCGAAGACCAGATTGTGCAGCGGCAGGACACTGTACCAGTAGAGCAGTCCCAGCAAGCCGCGCGGCCTGAAGCGCGCGCTCTGGCGCACCTCGGTGGTGCCGTCGACACATTCGGTCAGCAGCAGTTCCAGCACCGCCTCCCCTGGCACCTTCATCTCGGCCACCAGTTTGAGGCGCCGTTCCGGCTCCGCCGCCAGCACCCGCCAGAAATCGAGGGCATCCCCCGGTTGCACTGCCAGCGGATCGCGGCGGCCGCGGCCCATGCCGGGGCCGCCGCACAGCCGGTCGATGCTGCCGCGCAGCCGCCAGAGCCAGTCGGCGTAGTACCAGCCGGTCTTGCCACCGATGCCGACCACCGCCGGCCAGCATTGCCGGGCCGTCGCCGCAACCAGCATGCGCCGGTCATCCGCGAACACCGTGCCGCCGGCCCACTGCGGGTCGTCACCGGTGCTCCACTCCACCGGCGGCACCTGGCCGGCATCCATCCAGGAACTCTCTACCTGTTGCAGACGCAGGTTCTCCAGGGCCAGACGGATGGCCAGGCGACAGTCGAGCAGCGGCTGGGGGAGCAACTCGCGGACGGTGGCGTCACCGCACAGGACCGGGTTGCGCAGCCCTTCGGCAAGCGGGCGCGCCAGACTGGCGGGAATCGGCGTCACCAGATGGATCCAGTAAGAGGAGAGCCGCGGCGTGAGCACCGGCACCGGGACGATCCAGCGCCTGGCCAGGTGCGCTTCTTCAGCGTAGAGGCGCATCAACTCGCGGTAGGTCACCACCTCCTCGGTGCCGATGTCAAAGGATTCCCCGATAGTCGCCGGGCAGTCGAGACAGGCGACCAGATAGTGCAGCACGTTGCTCACGGCGATCGGCTGACAAGGGGTGTCGACCCAGCGTGGCGTGATCATCACCGGCAACCGCTCGACCAGATAGCGTAGAATCTCGAAGGAGGCGCTGCCGGAGCCGATGATCATCGCCGCACGAAAGATGGTGACCGGCACACTGCCGGCGCGCAACATCGCGCCAACCTCGTGACGTGAGCGCAGATGATGGCTGAGTTGCGGTGAATCGTCGCCGAGTCCGCCGAGGTAGATGATCCGGCCGATACCGGCAGCCGCCGCGGCGGCCGTCATATTTTCCGCGGCCTGCCGGTCGGTGGCAGCGAAGTCGGCGGTTTGCGGATTCATCGAGTGCACCAGGTAGAAGGCTGCCTGGCACCCCTGCAGCGCCGACTCCAGGCCGGCCCGGTCGAGGACATCGCCGGTGACAATCTCCACCAGTCGCTGGCTGGCCCACGGCCGCCCGGCCAATTTGGCCGGGTTACGGCCGATGGCCCGCACCCGCCAGCCGGCTTTGACCAGACGCGGCACCAGACGGGCGCCGATGTAGCCGGTGGCGCCGAGCACGGCAATGGGACGGTTATCACGCGGCATCAAACTCTCCCTGCTTTCATTCTACTGCTGTCGGCCTGAGCCACAAGTGATAAAAAAAGGGGGCGGACCACATGGACCGCCCCTGAGCTTTACATAAAATTGTCGCGCGAATGATTTACGGCAGCAGGGCCTTGAGGTACTCCCGGTTGAGCTTGGCGATGAACTTGACGTT
>JBFYXI010000192.1:0-4993 GCA_041310635.1 Desulfuromonadaceae bacterium
TGTGGTCGCCTCGCGCACAGTGACTTGAATTCAAGTCAGAACCTTGCGAGGCTTGGTGCGACAGCCGTTGCACCAAGGGGTGCTGTAACCCACCCTCATGTGGGGGCTTGATCGCCTGCCATAAAGCTTCCGACTTCAGTCGGGAGTTCGTTTACGGTGGAAACTTGCTACGCTTCGAACATCTTCCGGCGTATCAATTGTCGCGCCGACCACCGCAAGGTTATTCTTTGAGTCTTGTGTCCTGAGTCTATGAAAAAAACTTTCCTGGCCGTGGTGGCCGACGATAAAGGCGAGGTGTTCGAGCATCCCGAGCTGCTGCTGGCCGGGATGAGCGGCACCGCCGTGGTCCGCCCGAAGGCGGAGGAGCTGATCCCGCTCCCCGCCGGGAGCCGCCTGTTCACCATCCCCGGCGCCCCGGCCATCGGCTTCGAACCGCGCAGCGCCAGGGCCGCCACCGTCGACCGCCTGCCCAAGCGCTGGGGGGGCCGGCGCATTCAGGCGGTCTCCACCTTCCTCACCCCCGGCTACACCCGCACTCTGCTGCCGGCCGCCGACTATCACCGCCAGTGCGGCACCCTGCCGCTCTGGTCCTACACGGCGGTGGGGTGGTGCGTGGAGGAACAGCGCTTCTACGCCGCGGCGGTGCAGGTCGACCGCAACCCGCAGTGGCGCCCGGAGCACTTCGACGACCGCGAGCTCGACCCCCTGGTCAGGAAGCGCCTGGCCGAACGGCCGGACAACCGCCTCCTCGAGCAGCTGGCGCGCTGCGCCATCGACTACCACTGCTTCGCTGCCAAGAACCTCTTCTTCCGCCGCTGGGAGGCGCCCCTGCCGGTGTCGCCGGCGTGCAACGCGCGCTGCGTGGGGTGCATCTCCCTGCAGGAGTCGGACTGCTGCCCGGCCAGCCAGGAGCGCCTGACCTTCGTGCCGACCGTGGCCGAACTGTGCGAAGTGGCGGTGCCCCACCTGCAGGAGGCGGAACACGCCATCGTCTCCTTCGGGCAGGGGTGCGAGGGGGACCCGATCCTCCAGGCCGACACGGTCTGCGCCGCGGTCAAAGCGATGCGCCGGGCCACCGCGCGCGGCACCATCAACTTCAACAGCAACGCCAGCCTCCCCGCCGCCGTCGACGCCCTGGCGGCTGCGGGGATCGATTCGCTCCGGGTTTCGCTCAACTCGGCCCGGGCACCCTTCTACGATGCCTACTACCGCCAGCGCGGCTACACCTTCGACGACGTGCTCGAATCCCTGCGCCGGGCCAGGCAGGGTGGCCTCTTCACCATGCTCAACTACCTGGTCTTCCCCGGGGTGAGCGACCAGCGCGCCGAGGTCGACGCCCTCAAGGCGCTGATCGGCGAGATCGGTGTCGACCTGGTGCAGATGCGCAACCTCAGTCTCGACCCGCTCCTCTACCTCGACACCCTCGGCGTGCAGGGGCGCGGCATCGGCATGGTCGCCATGCTCCGCGAACTCAAGGCGGCCTTCCCGAAGCTGCAGTACGGCTACTTCAACCGGACCAGGGAGAACTTCTTCCCCCCCGGCTTCGCAGACGACTGGCCGATTGCCTGACCAACAGCGGAGGGAGCTGAGTGGATACCTGGGGGGATGGAATACAGGATTCTGAATTCTGGAGTCTGGGCTGTCACGCGTCTTGGGTGTCATGACTTATGAGAACATACGCCCCACAGTTGACACCTGATACTTATCAGGTTACACTCCATCCATGATCACCGGGTTCCGGCACAAAGGTTTGCGGCAGTATTATCAGTCAGGGAGCAAGGTTGGTATCCAGGCCCAGCATGCAAACCGGCTGCGATTGATTTTGGCAAGACTCGATGCTGCGAGGGAGCCTCGGGACATGAACCTGCCGGGTCTGCGGCTGCATAAGATGACTGGTGACTTGGAAGGGTTCTGGGCCGTCGATGTCAGTGGCAACTGGCGCATCATTTTCCGCTTCGATGGGCCGGACGTCTGCGAGGTTGATTACCTGGATTACCACTGAGGAGAAAAAGTATGATGCATAACCCCCCACATCCCGGCGAGGTTGTTCGTGAACTTTGCCTCGCCCCTCTCGGGGTGACCGTAACCGAGGCGGCCAAATCTCTCGGGGTTTCCCGCAAGGCTCTTTCGGAACTTCTCAACGGCAAGACCGGCATCAGCCCGGCCATGGCCATCCGACTCTCGATCGCTTTTGATACGACCGCTGAGAGTTGGATGATCCAGCAGATGCACTTTGACCTTTGGGAAGCGGAACAGCAGCGCAGCTCACTTCACGTTCGTAAGATCGAGGCTGCCTGAGGCTCACAACCTCCATGGTGCTCCGGGAGTTATCGGCAGCATAAACACAAACACCGCCGTGCTTGATCGTCAAGGGGTTGGCTTGCCTCAGGTGAGCCGACCCCTGCTCTTTTGGAGATCCTCTGTCAGCCAGAAGATCGCACTCAGTCCTTGATGTCAAACCAAGCCGCGCTATTCAGTTTAGCAACCACCCTGCTTGCTGGGACATTACAACGGCAGAGGAGGACGTCATGGGCATGAAAGTCGGATATGTGAACCCTTTGTATTCTTGAATTCCTGTGTGTTGCTTATCGCGGCGCCACCAGTTCTCGCGCCTCCGCCATGAACCCCCGGAAATCCCCAAGCAACTCCTCGCCGCAGCGGGGCAGCTCCTGTGCCCCTTCTCCCAGGGCCGTCGGCCGGCTCAGCCGCGCGGCGATGCGTTGCAGCGCGACGTCGACCGCAGCCGGGTCCCGGTAGGAGGTCAGCCAGTCGTGCGCGATCATGCGCGGGACGATCCGGGCCAGGCCGGCAGGGAGCATGGGCTGGTGCCGCTCCAGAAGTCGGTAGGTGGCGGCTGCGTAGTCTTCGAGGCGCTGCGCATGGAAGTCCTGCCAGTGCCTGGCCAGGAAGTGGTCGTAGAAGAGGTCGACCAGCACCGCGCGGGTGTGGCCGAAACGCGGGTGCAGGCGCTGGCGGCTGGCGCGGCAGTGCCCGTTGCTCGCGGCGAAGCGGTCGATGGCCCGGTGCAGGCGCAGGCCGGCCACGATCCCGGGCGGGTAGCTCTCGTCGAGGGGGCCCTTGACGAAATCCCCCATCAGCCCCCCCAGCCGCAGTTCCGGATGGTCTCCGGCCAGGTAGAGGTGGACCAGGTAGTTCATGCCATCCGCATCAGAGGCGGAGGATTTTGCTCTTGAGAATCAGCAGTTCGAAGGCGAGCAGCGCCTTGCCGGCGAGCCGCTGGGCATCCACCAGGGCCTCGGCCGGGGCGACCTGCGGGTCGTCGAGGTAGACCAGGCCGACCACCCGCCCCAGCATGATCAGCGGCAGCAGCAGGGCGGTGGCCGGTGCCGGCTTGCCGAGCAGGGTCAGCAGGGCGAGATTGGCGCCGCTCGACGGGATCGGGCCGATGAAATAGCTCTGGCTTTCGGCCGCGGTCCGCAGCACCGAGACTTCGCTCAGGGGCAGCTGGAAATCCTCGAAGCCGGGGATCGGCACCCCATGGCGCACCGAGCGCCAGCCGCTGACCTGGCCGCCGACCAGCATGAACAGGGCGGCGCGGGCATAGCGGGAGCCGAGGTAGTGCAGCAGGGCCTCGGCCACCTCGTTGCGATCCCGGACATCCACCAGCCGCCAGGTGGTTTCCTCCAGCGTCACCGGCCCCGCCGGCGCCGGGTCCGTCACGACCTCTTCGGCGAGTTCGACCTCGGCCAGTTCCAGCGGTTCTTCGTGGTGCGCCGGTTTCCGGGAGAAAGGTGTGAAGGTCAGGTTCGGTTCCGCTCCCAGGTCGGCCAGGTCCGGCTCCCCTCCCAGGTCGGCCAGGTAGGGTTCCGGCGGCGGGGGCGGCGGGGGCGGCGCAATCGGCGCGGCCGCCGCGCTCCCCCCTTTTGCCACGCGTTCGAGCTCCTCCTGCACCGGCTTGGGGGGGGCGATATAGCGCACCTTGCGGCGCAACTTGTAGTACTGCTCCAGGGCGAAGTTCAGACGCAACTCCGGAGCGAGCATCGGCCGGATCACGTAGCCGGTGCGGAAGGCCAGCTCGTCGATCACCTTGAGGTCGCGCGGGTTGGACATTCCCACGGTCAGCCGGCGATGATCGAGGCTGACCGGCAGCACCATGAACTTCTCGGCCAGTTCCGGGCTGATGGCGTTGATCACATCCTCCGGGATGTTGGTCAGCTGGTCGGGGTGAAGGCAGGGCGACCCCAACTGCTTGCTCAGGATCCGGGCCAGGTCGAGTTCGCCGACGGCACCCATTTCCAGCAGGATGGTGCCGAGCTTGCCGCCGAAAATCACCTGGGCCTGGAGCGCCTCCTCCAGCTGGCCCTGAGTGATAAGCTTTTCGTTCATCAACATTTCGCCGATTCTCAACGCCATGAGCTCTCCGTGCCGCGGACTGCGTGCCTTTAGTGTCCTGTGCGGTTAGTTCGCCGCAATTCGAAGGTGTAGAATTAGCCGCACAGGACACTAGTTGGTGCGGGTTGCGCCGGCACCGCCCCCGGCCTCGGCCAGCGGGGCGGAACGCCCGGCCAGTTGGGCCAGCATCGCGGTCGCCTGGGTTTTGAAGACGGCCAGGTTGGTCGCCGAAATCGGCTCGGCGGCGACGCTGCGCACCTTGTGCGGGTTGACCGGCGCGCCGTTGCGGGTCATGCGGAAACACAGGTGCGGGCCGGTGGCCAGCCCGGTGCTCCCCACGTAGCCGATCAACTGCCCCTGGCCCACCCGGCCGCCGGAGCGGATCCCCTTGGCGAAGCGGCTCATGTGCAGGTACATGGTCTCGTAGCTGTTGGCGTGGCGGATCTTGACGTAGTTGCCGTTCCCCGAGGTGAACCCCTTGGCGATGATGGTGCCGTCGCCGACGCTGCGGATCGGCGTGCCGGTGGGGGCGGCGTAGTCGATGGCCGGGTGCGCCCGCCAGGTCTTGGCGATCGGGTGGTAGCGGCGCATGGTGAAGCCCGAGGAGATGCGGCTGAACTCCAGCGGCGCGCGCAGGAAC
>JBFYXI010000215.1:0-3641 GCA_041310635.1 Desulfuromonadaceae bacterium
ATCGGTTTCAACCGCCGTCTCGGCCGGGTTGACCGTGCCGCGCGCTTTGATCTGGCCGCCTTCACGCACGTTGAGGCCCACGTCGAAGGTCATGGGGGACTTGCCGTCTACATTTGCCAGAGAGACCGCCATCTCTTCCAGGTTGATAATCGGGGCCTCCGGCTTGACCGTGAGATCGGAGAATTTCACCTGGAAACCGGATAAAGCGACGGCCTTGGCCAGAAATTGAAAAGGATGGCCTTCGGCAGCCGCTTCTTCTCTTTCCCGCGCGATGGCTCCTTCCTGCGGCGGCGCGGCCAGAAGGGCCAGGTTGATGGCACCGTCGGCCTGACGTTGCAGGTCGATCCCGCCGCCCTCTATGCCGATCTTGGAAATGGTCAGGGCATTGGCCGCAAGATCGTAGGCGCCGCCTACGAGGCCGATCCTGTCGATCCGGACCGCCGGGTCCGGCGCGTCGGCAAGCCCGGCCTGGACTCCCGCAAGGCCCACGACGATGTCGTTCACCCGGACCTGGGTTTCAGCGCCGCCGGCTTCGGCCTCAGCCTTCAGATCGACCTTGATGGCGCCGATGCCGGCTTTGAGCGCCGGTGTGCGGCTCGCGTCCTGGTAGTCCAGCGCAAACCCGGTCAGATCAAACGCCGCCAGGTGGATCTTCCAGGGTTTCGCAGCGCCGCTCGGCGCCGGTGGTGCCGCGGGGGCCGGCGCTTTGGATGCCTTTGCGATGCGCTCCAGGTTGAGCGTGCCGTTCTCGTCCACGGCGAGCCGCGCCCGGCCGCCGATGAGCGCGAGCTTTCCCACCTCGACCTGCTGTTGGGCAAGATCGATGCGCCCGTTGCTAAGCCGCAGGTCAGGCATCTCCAGGAAGGGGGCCTCAGCGCCATGCATTTTCAGCACCAGGCCGGTGAGGGTGACGGCGAGGTTGGCGAGTGTCACCTGCGGCTCAGCGCCCGCCAAGTCTACGCTGTAGTCGGCAGTCACGGTCAGCTTACCGGCCGGCGGCGCGAGATTCACGGCGTCCCGCGCAAACTCCCAGAGAGTGGCGGTCCGCAGATTCTCGACGGCGAGGGTTCCCTTCGTGGCCACCGGGTTGAGACTGACATGGCCGGTCCAGCGGAAGGTTTCTCCCTCGCCGCTGGTCGCCGTAAGGGACTTGGGACCCTCCTGCCCGGGCAGAGTGGTGATGTTCTGCATCTGCAGCTTGAAGGGTTTGAACGTGATGGCGGCGGGCGTGGATTGGCGGCGGTCGGTGAAATCGATCTGCCCCTGGTCGACCACGATCTCCTCAAAGATCAGCCGCGGCATTCCCTTGTCCTTGTCCGAGGCGGGCGGCGGAGGTGCCGTGTCCGGCGGCGCGAGCTGCGCGAGGTTGAGCGCGCCAGCGGGGTCGATGACCGCGTTCACCTGCGGCCCCTCGAGGCTGACCTGCCGGAACGTCCAGGCCCACTTGAAAAGGCTTTTCAGCTCGAAATCGACGAAAAGCCGCTTAAAGCCGGCGATCAGCTGCCCGTCCGGCTCGTCCATGCGGAAATCGTTCACCTCGAAGGTGAAGACGTACGGGTTGAAGCGCACCTCGCCGATCACGGCCTGCTTCTGGAGCTGCTCCTGGACGATCTTGGGCACGTAGTGCCGAACCAGGTAAGGCGCCAGGAAAAACCCGGATAGCGTGTAGGCGGCGATGACGGAGGCGGCGATGGTGACCGGTTTGCTGCGAAGGATTCTCACCAAGCGATTCATGGCCGTTGTCCTGAGAGATGGTTTCAACAGGTGAGGCAGAAATGAATTTTTGATGACTTTGTAGAAAGCCCAATTTCGGCGTTGCGCTTCATCTCGCTGTCGCTGCAGCGTACTATATGTACGCCTCACTCCACGAGATTCGCGCGCCTTGAACTTGGACTTTATACAAAGTCATCGCATCGGATAACATTTTCAATTGTAGCAATTATAAGAACGGATTTGAGGTTTGCAATTCAATTGAAGATTCCCTGCAGCAAGCGGCAGGGAATCTTCGACCGTAAGGAATGCGGTCTTTTATAGGATTCTCTCGCTTACCCCGCCGCAAGCGGCGGGGAATGCGCTCGCTTGCGCGGTTCAGGCGGCGATGGTTTTCTGAACCGCCGCAATACCTTCCTTAAGGATCGCCAGCATCTGCTTCACCTCGCCCGCCGTGATTACGAGCGGCGGGCCGAGCAGGAGGTGGTCGCCGGCCGTCCCGTCCACCGTGCCGTGGCCGGGAAAGACGATCAGCCCCCGATCCAGGCAGGCGTCCATGACGCGCTCGGCCACCTTCAGCCCGGGCGGGAAGGGCTCCCGGGTCGCCTTGTCCTGCACGAACTCCACCCCGCACATCAGCCCCAGCCCCCGGACGTCGCCGACGCAGGCCTGCGAGTCCCGGATCTCCTTTAACCCCTGAAGCAGCAGTTCGCCTTGCTTTTTCGAATTCTCGGCCAGTTCGTTCCGGGCCATGTAATCCAGAACAGCGGCGGCCACCCGGCTGGCCAGGACGTGCCCACAGTGGGTGTGCACACCTTCGAAACCGGCACTGCGCGCCTGCATGGTGTCCATGATCCGCTCGGAGATCATGCACGCCGCGACCGGGAAGTAGCCGCTGCCCAGGCCCTTGCCGGTGGCGATCATGTCAGGGGCGACCGACCAGTGCTCGATCGCAAAATTAGCGCCCGTGCGGCCCAGGCCGCACATCACCTCATCGGCGATGAAGAGCACGTCGTAGCGGTCGCAAATCGCTCGGATCTCCTGGAAATAGCCCGGCGGCGCCGGCACTCCACCCAGGGCGGCCCCCACCACCGGTTCGGCGATGAAAGCCGACACGTTTTCCGGACCCTCCTGGAGAATGGCGTTCTCCAGGGCACGGGCGCACCTCAGCTCGCAGTCCGGGTAGGTTTTTTCGAAGTAGCACCGGTAGCAGTAGGCCGGCGGGATGTGGGTCACCGCCTGGAGATAGGGGGCATGCTTGCGGCGGCGGGCGGTATACCCCGAGCAGGCAAGCGCGCCGAGAGTGTTGCCGTGATAGGACTGCCAGCGGCTGACGATGACGTATTTCGACGGCACGCCGCGCACCACCTGGTATTGCCGCGCAAACTTGACGGCGTTTTCCGTGGCCTCCGACCCCGAGCTGACGCCGAACACGTGGGCCATGCCCTTTGGCGCCAGACGGATCAGCCGGTCGGCCATGTCCTCGTAGGCCTGCGAGTGGGAGCAGTGGAAGGGGTTGCAGGCCAGCTCTCCGGCTTGGGGCGTCATCACGGCGGCGACCTCTTTGACCCCGTGGCCGATGCTGCACACGAGCGCTGAGCCGCTCGCCCCGTCGATGTAGCGACGGCCTTCCGAATCGTAAAGGTAAATGCCTTCGCCCCTGACCATGCAGGGGTTTTTCTGGGTGATATTTCTCAGGATGGCGTGGGTCATGGTTCAGACACTCCTTGCGGGCAGCTCAAACCACCTGCTTCTTGGCGCCCTGCATGTTTACCCCGGAAAAATTTTGCCCGGGTTCAGTATCCCGTTCGGGTCGAAGAGGTCCTTCACGCGTCGCATCCAGGCGAGTCCCGTCCCGTGCTGGGTCGGCATGTACTTGCGCTTGCCCAGGCCCACCCCGTGCTCGCCGGTGGCGGTGCCGCCGAGAGCGA
>JBFYXI010000275.1:0-15627 GCA_041310635.1 Desulfuromonadaceae bacterium
AACGTGCTACGTCTGTGCGCCCGCCGAGGAAGTGGACATGCCCGGCCACGCCCAGCCGTTGCGCCAACCGCTGAAACGGCGGCGCCTTTCCCTGACCGATGATGTACAGACGGGAGCGCTCCCGCAGCTGTGGCGGGAGCGCCGCCAGTGCCTGAATGGCCCGGTCGACCCCCTTGGTCTTGAACGCGGAACCGACCATCAACAGCAGCAGGTCATCTTCGTCAAGCTGCAGCTCGCTACGCAGTGTTCTGCGAATTTCAGAGATATCGGCCGGGGCCACGCAGTTTCGGTCGATGCCCGGCGGCAGCAGATGAAAACGTTCCGGCGGAGTACCGTAATGTCGCATGAAGTAGGCCTGTTCGGCTTCAGCAATCAGCAATATCTGAGTACCGGCCGATGGGGAGAAGACTGCCCGTTCCAGCTGCACATAAGTCCGGTAGCGACCGCCAAGCCGATAGAGGAAGGGCCGTGTCGTCAGCACTTTTTCCCGATAACAGGTGTCGGCCGCGTAGTAGACGTCCAGACCCGGCATCTTACTGAAACCGACAACCGCATGAAAGCGGTGTTCGCCGAGCAACCGCCCGACCCGTCGCGAGAAATCGAGACAGCGCCGATGGTTGGAAAAGCCGCGAACCGGCACTTGAGTGACTTCGAACTCCGGAGGCAGTTCTCCATCCAGGTCCATGACGTACACGTGAATCGCGTGGCCGCGCTGCCGGCAGATTTGAGCGATCTTCAGGAAATCGCGTTGTTGGCCGCCGAACGGAAAGTAGGAGAAGAGGCAGAAAGCCAGTTTCATGGCTGGCGCGCTCCGGCGGCCGCTGCTGTGAGCAGTGGGGTCAGCGCGGCCATCACGTCAGTGGCCGTGATGCTCCGGCTGCACTCCCTGTCCCGGTCGCAGCTCTTGCGCAGGCACGGCGAACACTCCAGCGGCGCCTGCAGGCGCACGTGCCGTTCGCCGCGCGGGCCGTTGCGGGCGCTGTCGGTAACCCGGTAGAGCGATACGGTCGGCGTGCCGACGGCAGCGGCCAAGTGCACCGGGCCGGTGTCGCCGCCGATGACCACGGCCGCCCTCGCCAGCAGCGCCGCCAGCTCCGGCAGGGTGCCGCGCGGCCAGACCACGGCCCGTTCGGCACCCCGGGTGAGCCCTTCAACCACGGCCAGTTCCTCGGCGCCCCCCCAGGTCAGGACCGGCACCAGGCCGGTTGCCGAAGCCAGCCCCTGCGTCAGGGCCTGCCACTGTTCGACCGCCCAGAGCTTGGTCGGCCAGGTGGTGCCGTAATGCAGCACGGCGAATTGCCGCCCGGCCAGGCCGCATTCGTCCAGCCGGGCTTCGACCCGACGGGCGGCTTCGGGGTGGATCGGCAGCGGGCCGGCTGGCACCACCACCGTCCCTGCCGGGAAGGCCGCCCGGGCGATCGCCAGGGAGCGATCACTGATGTGATGATCCGCTGCCGTCAAGGCCACCCGCCGGTTGGTGGCCAGCAGATTGGGCCATTCGCGAACGCCATCCCGGGCAAAGCCGTAGCGGCGATGAGCGCCGCTCCCCCGGGTGAAAAACCCGCTCTTGCTGTTTCCCTGGAGATCGAGCACGACGTCGTAACGTTCCCGGCGGAGCCGCTCGATCGTCCGCAGCGCTTCGCGCCCTGCGGCCAGCGCCCCCTGCCTCCGCCAGCTGCGGGTGGCGAGGCGGTGAACCCGGCGAAGCAGCGGGTGACCTTCCAGGAGCGGAGCGAACCCTTCTTCGACCAGCCAGTCGATCTCCATGCGCGGATCGGCGCTCTTCAGCCACGCCAGGACCGGCAGGGCGTGAATCACATCGCCCAGGGCGCTGGCCTTGACGATCAGCACCCGCATCGCCCCTCCTGCAACAGCTCGCGAGCCGCCGCGAGCACCTCTTCCGCGGTCACCCGGGTCATGCAACGGTGATCGATCGGGCATTCACGCTGCATGCACGGGGCGCATTCTACCGGACTGCGCACGATGCGGCAGGCTTCGCCGAACGGCGAGGTGGTGGTATGGTCGGTGGGACCGAACACGGCGACAATCGGTACCCCGAGCGCTGCGGCAATATGCATCGGCCCAGAATCGTTGGTGACCACCAGCCGGCAGCGGGCCAACACCGCCATCAGCTCGCGCACCGAGGTGCGGCCGATCAGGTTGAGCACCGGCGTGTGCATGGCGCGGGCGATATCGACGCCGATCTCGGCTTCACCGGGGCCGCCGGTCAGTACGACCCCTACCTGGTACTCTACGGCCAGGCCGTCGGCCACGGTGGCGAAGCGTTCCGGGATCCAGCGCTTCGCCGAGCCGTAGGACGCTCCGGGATTGATCGCCACCCAGGCCCCTGGACCGAGCAGTTCGGCCGCCCGGCTCTCTTCCATATCAGTCAGGGCCAGCTGCAGCCGCCGATCCTCCGCCGGCAGGTCAAGCTGACGGAGCATCTGCAGATAGTAGTCGACATGATGCAAACCGTGCTTCTTGTCGACCGCGGGAATGCCCCGGTTCAGCAGCAGGGCCCGGCCTTCGGTGCGATAACCGGCCCGCCGGGGGATGCCAGCCAGCACCGCCATGGCCGCTGCCTCGAAGGCATTTTGCAGGAGGATGGCCAAATCGTAGCGCGCCCGGCGCAGTTCGCGGCAAAATCGCAGAAAACCGGAAAGCCCGCAATGCCTGCCGAGCTTGTCGAAGACGATGACCTGGTCGCACCCGGGGTGAAAGGTGAAGAGTTCCGCAACCAGAGGGTTGGCGACGACCGTCAGCCGGGACGCCGGAAAGGCCCGACGGATGGCCATCAGGGCCGGCGTGGCCATGGCCGCATCGCCGATCCAGTTGGGCATGCGCACCAGGATGCGTGCGACCTTCTCGGGCGGGCAACCTATCAACCCGGCGGACGGCACTCAGGCCGGGTCCTCGCCGTTCGCGCCACCGAGCGGACGGGCTTCGTCGACCAGCATGACCGGGATGTCGTCGCGCACCGGGTAGGCCAACCGGCACTGCTCGCAGCGGATTTCCAGGACAGCTTCATGGTACCGCACCGCGCCCTTGCACTGCGGGCAGGCCAGAATATCGAGCAGATTTTGTGACAGGGTCATAGGGACAGCCCTTTCGTTGCCTTTTTGTCGTGAGGCGTGAGGGGTGAGGGGTGAGGAGTAATAACAAGACCAAAACCTTCAAACCGATGCGTTTTGCAAGGGAGCTGTTTTACTCCTTACTCCTTACTCCTCACGTCTCACTCCTTACGCCTCGCACGAAGCACCCGCTCCAGAGCCCTGTCGAGTTCGTCAGACTCGTCGATTGCCAGTTCCAGCGGTGCCACCAGACAGGGGCACGGCAGGTCGGCCGCTCGCAGCTTGACCGCGTCCTTCTCGGTCGTGATCAATAATTTTTCATTATCACACGACTGAACCAGACGGTTCAACTGTTCACCCGAGTAGTCCTGGTGATCGTTGAAAGCCAGAGTGGCGGAGAGAGTCACTCCCCGGGCCCGCAATGCCGCAAAGAAATCTTCCGGACGGGCGATGCCGGCAAACGCCAGGGCAGCCTGGCCGTCGAGTGTCGACCACGGCACGGGCACACCGTCCAGGGTCAGCAGTTCCGTGCCCAGACGATGCCGGCAGTGCAGCACCGGACCGGCAAAGGCTAATCCCGGCGCAGGCGGCGCCGCGGCATGCGTCATGATGACGAGATCGGCCCGCCGCAGCGCAGCGGCAGGCTCCCGCAGCGGTCCCGCCGGAAGCACCTGGCCGTTGCCGAATGGGGCGCGGCTGTCAAGCAGGACGATATCCAGGTCGCGGCGCACGGCCAGGTGCTGGAAACCGTCATCGAGGACAACGATCTGCGCCCCGGAGGCCTCCGCGGCCCGTACCCCGCGCACTCGCCTGGCGGCCACGAAGACCAGCAGGGTCGGATTGCGCCGGGCCAGCAGGCATGGTTCGTCACCGGCCTGCTGCGGCGACAGCAACAGGCAGCCATCCCCGGCGGCGACCGTGCCGACCGGACCGGCGCAGTCCCCGCCATAGCCGCGGCTCACGACCGCAACACGCAACCCGCGGGCAATCAGGCGCTTGACCAGCGCATCGGTCACCGGGGTCTTGCCGGTGCCGCCAACTGCAAGATTGCCAACGGAGATAACCGGCACCGACGGTCGATAGACCGCCAGCACTCCACGCGCATAGAGAACTGCACGCAGGCGGACGATCAGGGCGAACAACTGCGAGCATGGCCACAGCAGGAGGAAAGCCGCCCAGGCACAGAGGCTTGACGGTTTGGTATCGATCAGGCGGCGATAGCGGTGGGTCGGCGCAACCATCTCATTGGCCCATATGACGATCGATGACTTCCAGGGTCCGTTCGGTGGCGCCGCGGTTCTGCAGCAGCAGGTTGTAACCGTTTTCGCCGAGCCGGCGCCGTTCCGAGGGGTTGTCCAGCAACAGGCGCACCTGGTGGTAAAGGTCGTCTCCATCCACAACCGTCAGCCCCCCTTCGGCTTTTCGAATCAGGCCGGCAATCTCCTTGAAGTTTTCCATATGCGGCCCGAACAAGACCGGTTTGCTGAGCAGCGAGGCCTCCAGAATGTTGTGTCCCCCGACCGGAACTAGGCTGCCACCGACAAAAACGATGTCAGCCATGGCATAGAAGGTGAGCATCTCGCCGACCGTGTCGACCAGCAGGACGTCGCCGGTTCGGAGTGGCGGTTCGTCGTTATCGATAGAACTGCGCAAAACGCTGCGGAATTGGAGCCTTACCAGTTCTTCACGGACCTGACGGATCCGCTCGGGGCGCCGCGGCACCAGGGTCAGAAAGAGTTCCGGATGCTTGTCCAAAAGCTGGCGGTACACCTCGGCCACCAGCTTCTCCTCCCCGGCATGGGTACTGCCGGCCACCCAGATCAAACTGTCCGGCGGCAAGCGGAAGCGCTGAAGCAGTTCACTGCGGGGATTGGCGCTCACCAGCGGTTCCGGCATGTCGAATTTAAGGTTGCCGCTCACCATGATCTGCTCCGGTGCGGCGCCCAGCAATCGAATCCGCCGGGCGTCGTGGGCGGTTTGCATGCAAAACGCCGAGACTTCGGCGAGTACCGGCTTAAGAAATCTTCGCGCCAGGCGGTAGCGCGGCAGAGAGCGGTCAGAAATCCTCCCGTTGACCAGAACGACCGGAACCCCTTGAAGATGGGCGGCGCGCACGAAGTTGGGCCAAATTTCCGTCTCGACCAGGATCACCACGGCCGGCTTGATCGTGCGCAGGACTCGCCGGGTAATCCAGCTCAGGTCGAAAGGGAAGAAGATGCAGCGATCGGCTTCGGCAACGGTGAGGGCCACTTCCCGGCCGGTTTCGGTGACGTGCGACAGGAGCAGCACGGCGTCCGGATAGCGCTTGCGGATCGCCTTGAACAGGGGGGCCGCCGCCCGCGTCTCCCCCACCGAGACGGCATGCACCCAGATCACCTGTCGACCGCGCAGGCTCTCGGTAAAGCCCCTGGAATAGGAGCCCAGCCGTTCCCGTATGCCGCGGCGCGTCTTGCCGTAGCGCACCCCCCGCAGCAGGTAGTACGGCACCAGAAACAGCGCGGAAAGACAGAGAATCAGGTCATACAGCAGATAAACCATAGTGCCTTAGCCGGTCCCTGGCGGCCTGCTCATTATCTTCCATGGCCACTTGCAGTTTTTGGCGGAAACTCTCAACGGTGTCGCTTTCGCCATAGTAAAGGGGCGTGCCGAAAGCGAATACGCCACGCCCCGGCGGAAACGGCAGAAGGAAGCGATCCCAGGAACCAAACCGGTACCCGCGGCTGCAGGCAAAGGCCATCGGCACCACCGGACGGGCGGTGAGCCGGGCCAGCTGCACGATCCCTTCCTTGACCTGGTGACGCGGTCCTTTCGGCCCATCCGGGGTGAACACCAGGTCGATGGGCTCGCGGGCCAGTTCGAGCATTTCCCGGAACGCCGCGCGCCCGCCGCGGGTCGAGGAACCGCGGATGGAGCCGATCTTGAAATAGTCCATGGTCCGGGCAATCAACTCGCCGTCTTTGGAGGCGCTGATCAGCACCCGCGCCCCGGGACCATGATAGCCCTTGGCCATGAGAAACAGCTGGTCGTGCCAAAAGGCCAGGATCACCTGGCGCTGGCCAGCCCATATCGCTTGGAGGGGCTGCTCGCCGAGGGTTTCGATCCGCAGGCCGGCATGCACCAGGCGGATCATCCCGGCGGCCAGCCACGGGCCGAGCCGCAGCGCTATGCTTTCGGCCAGAGCCGGCATCACTCATCCCGAAACTGCATGTCGTAAAGCTTGTGGTACAGGTCGCAGCGGACAAGCAGTTCCTGGTGCGTCCCGACATCGACGATCCGCCCCTCTTCGAGCACGACAATCTTACTGGCATGCATAATGGTGGAGAGGCGATGGGCGATGACGAAGGTGGTGCGATTCAGCATCAGGTTGCTCAGGGCCTGCTGCACCATCGCCTCGCTTTCGGTGTCAAGGGCACTGGTGGCTTCGTCGAGGATCAGAATCGGCGCGTCGCGCAGTATGGCGCGGGCAATGCAAATGCGTTGGCGCTGGCCGCCGGAGAGGCGCACGCCGCGGTCGCCGATGGTAGTCTCGTAGCCGCCTGGCAGCTGGTCGATGAACTCGTCGGCATAGGCCATGCGGGCAGCGGCCTCGACATCGGCATCGCTGGCATCGCGCCGGCCGTAGCGGATGTTGTTGCGGAGTGAATCGTTGAACAGGAAGGTTTCCTGATCGACCAAAGCGATATTCTCTTTCAGGCTCTCCAGGGTGACCTGGCGAATATCATCGCCGTCGATCAGGATGGCTCCCGCCTGCGGGTCGTAAAAACGTGTGATCAGGCCAACCAGTGTCGACTTGCCGCCACCGGACGGTCCGACCAGGGCCACCACTTCGCCGGGCTCGGCCCGCAGGCTGATGTCCTTGAGAACCAATTCGTCATCGTAGCCGAAGCTGACCTGCGCGAACTCGACCCGACCCGCGACCCGGGGCAGGACCCGTGCGTCCAGGGCATCCTTGACGTCGGGAATCTCGTCGAGCACCTCGAAGACCCGCTCCGCAGCCCCGATCGAACGCTGGATACTGTTATTGACCTTGATCAGGCGCTTGACCGGACCGTACATCATCAGCACCGAGGCGACAAAGGCAAACAATTCACCTTGAGTGATCGCCCCGGAGATGACCCGGTTAAGACCATACCAGAAGACTCCGGCTATACCGAGCGAGGCCAGTATCTCGATGACCGGAGCGGAGGCCGAGTCGTATTTCAGGGTCTTGCGAATAAGCTTGTAAAAAGTGAGGTTTTCCGTGCGGAAACGGATGGTTTCGTAGGCTTCTGTCCCAAACGCCTTAATCACCTTGACCCCGGCAAAGCCCTCCTGCAGAACGGCGGTAAGATTGCCCAGGGTCGCCTGGCTACGCTGCGTATAATCCTTGATCTTGCGGCCGATGACCGAAGCCGGGAAGAGGGATAGGGGCAAAACCAGAAACGCCACTGTGGCCAGCCGCCAGTCGCTGTAGAACGCCGAGGCGGTCAAGCCGACCAGAGTGAAACTTTCGCGCACCGCATCGACCAGCACGTCTGCTGCCGAGCGTTGCATGACGCCGACATCGTTGAGAATGCGCGACATCATGTTGCCGGTCGAATTGCGCACGTAGTACTTCATCGACAGGCCCATCGAGTGACCATAAAGGTCGTTGCGGACATCTTGGACAATCAACTGCCCGGCGGTCTTGATGCAGTACTCCTGGACGTAGCGCGATGCCCCCTTGAAAATGGCCAGGCCGATAATGATGAACGGCACCAGGTTGACCAGCGTGTAGTTGCCGGCAAGGACGATCTTGTCGATCAGCGGCCGCATCAACTGAGCCGTGGCAACATCGACGCCGGCCACCCCCAGGGAGCCGATCACGGCCAGGATGATCCGCCCCGTGTAGGGGCGCGAATAGCGGAGCAATCTCCCGTAGAGGCTGAATGACTTGTTTCTCATGTTACCTTACCCGGCGGCTGCACCAGCGCCAGCAGAATCTCCGCCACCCGCCTGGAACATCCGGGCGCCCCTAAGTGTTTACGCACTTTACCCAACCCCTGGCGGAGCAGTCGGGCATAGTCCGGTTCTTCCAGAATCCGCACGATTTCCTCCGCCAGGTTTGCGGCCGTCGCCTGTTCCTGGACAAACTCCCGGGCGACACCCTCACCGGCAACAATATTAACCAGCCCGATGTGCGCTACTTTGACCAAACGCCGACCGATGGCGTAAGTCAACGGCGCCATGCGGTAGACGATGGCCAGCGGCGTGCCGACCAGCGCCACCTGCAAGGTGACCGTGCCCGACACGGCCAGGATCGCGTCACAGGCGTTGGCGGCATCATAAATGTTGCCCTGCACCAAGCTGATGGGCAGGTCGCGGCCGGCCAGTCGTTCCAGAAGTTCCTTGCGCTCAAAGCTCGGCGCCACGGGCAGCAGGAAGTGCGTCTCCGGGTGGCGCTCCCTGATCCGCAGCGCGGCATCGAGCATCACGTCGAGGTTGTAGCGCAGTTCGTTGCGCCGGCTCCCCGGGAAGATCCCCACCACCGGCCGGGACGGCTCCACGCCGAGAGTTTCGAGATAGACTGAGCGCGGCGTATCGATGCGGAACTCGTCAAGCAGCGGGTGGCCGACATATTCGACCTGAATATCGAGCCCCCGGTAAAGCTGCGGCTCGAAGGGGAAGATGGCGGCGAGGCGGTCGACCACCGCGGCAATCTTGCGAACCCTCCCCCGCCGCCAGGCCCACACTTGGGGACTGACGTAGTAGAGCACCGACACCCCGGCCTGCTTGGCGACCCTGGCCAGCCGCAGGTTGAACTCGGGAAAATCGATGAGCACCAGCGCATCCGGCCGATCCGGCCCCTGCAGCCGGGCCTTGAGCTTGTTGAAAGCCCGGCGGATCTCCGGGAAGTGGCCGAGAACCTCCACCAGCCCCATGACGGCGATCTCTTCGCCACGCACCAGGATCTCGCAACCGGCCTCGGCCATGCGCGCTCCGCCGATGCCGACGAATTGCAGCTTTGGTTCAATCTCCTGCGCAGCCCGGATCAGCTTGGCGCCGTGCAGATCGCCGGACGCTTCCCCGGTGACGATCAGGACATTTCGGTGAGGAGTGAGGCGTGAGGAGTGAGGCGTCACTTTTAATTCCGTGAGGAGCAAGGGGTGAGGAGTGAGGGGTTACAAGCAGAACCGTAAACCGTCACCCAAACCGGGGCAGAAGATTTATACTCCTCACTCCTCACGCCAAGCTCCTCACGCCAAAATGCGTCACGCTTCTCTGATGGCCTTTATGACCCGGTCCATCTGCGCCTGGCTCAGTTCCGGATAAATCGGCAGGGACAGGCAGCGCGTCGCCACGGCTTCGCTGACCGGCAGAGACAGACTGGCGCAGGACGCGGCAAAGACCGCTTGGCGGTGCAGCGGAATCGGATAGTAGATCGCCGAAGCGCAGCCCGCGGCGGTAAGGGCCTGTTGGAGCGCCTCGCGCCGGTCGGCCAGGATGGTGTACTGGTGGTAGACGTGGACTCCCTTGCCGTCCTCGAAGGGCGGCGTGACCCCGCACTCCGCCAGGCGCGTCGAGTAATAGTGCGCATTGTCCCGACGCAGGTCGTTAAAACGATCGATGTGCCGCAGTTTGACCCGCAGGATGGCCGCCTGCAGTTCGTCGAGACGGCTGTTGTAGCCGATGATATCGTGATGATAGCGCACCTTGCTGCCGTGATTGCGCAGCATGCGCACTTGCTCGGCGAGCTGATCGTCATCGGTAACAATCATCCCGCCGTCGCCGTAGCAGCCGAGATTCTTGCTCGGGAAGAAGGAGAAGCATCCCAAGGCGCCCCAGCCGCCGGTCTGCCGGCCGGCGTAGGTGGCGCCGAAGGACTGCGCGCAGTCCTCGATCAGCAGCAGGCCACGCGCGGCGCACAGCTCCTTGAGCGGGGCGAGATCGGCCGGCTGACCGAACAGATGAACCGGCAGGACGGCCCGGGTGCGGGCGGTGATCGCCCTGCGCACCAGTTCCGGGTCGAGATTGAAGGAGTGCGGGTCGATGTCGACGAACACCGGGGTGGCCCCGACATAGGCAATCGCCTCGGCGGTGGCGATGAACGTGAACGGCGAGGTGATCACTTCGTCGCCAGGGCCGAGGCCGGCGGCGCGGAGCGCAAGATGCAGGGCGTCAGTCCCCGAGGAGACGCCAATGGCATGTTTGACGCCGAGGTAGGCGGCAGCTTCGTTCTCGAATGCCTGCCCCTGCGGTCCGAGAATGTAATGGCTGGTGTCGAGCACGCCGGCGATAGCCGCGTCGATCTCGCTCTTGAGCTGTTGATACTGAATTTGCAGGTCGACCATCGGGATCTGCATTGGGTTTCTTCCTTTCGTCAGAAACCGTGAGGTGTGAGGCGTGAGGAGTGAGGAGTCGTCCCGGCATAGCAGGCCAAAGAACTTTTACTCCTCACCCCTCACGCCTCACTCCTCACGGAAAAAAGGCGAGACCGGCTCGCCGCCCCTCGCCTGCATCGTCCGAGCAGCCCTGAAAGCTCATCATTCAGCCGCGCACCTCATGCCACAGCCGGCTGCTGATCTGCATGGCCACTTCCAGGGCGCGCTTGCCGTCTTCGCCGGAGACCACCGGCGGGGTGCCTTCGACCACCGCTGTGACGAACGCCTCGATTTCATCACGCAGCGCATCGCTTTGGGCAAAACTGCGTTCCTCGATGGCAATGTCGGGGAGCCCCGGGATCTGGCTGGCTCCGGGCTGCCGCCGGTAGATGGCGATCGACCGGCTCTGATAGTCGATGGCGATATACGCATCCTGTTGAAAGATACGAATCTTGCGCAGCGTCTCCCGACTGGCCCGGCTGGCGGTGACGTTGGCCACGCAGCCGTTGGCAAACTGCAACCGGGCATTGGCGATATCCACTTCGCCGGAAAGCACCGGCAGGCCGACCGAGTTGATGTTGACAATCGGGTGACGGACCAGGCTGAGCAGGATATCGATATCGTGGATCATCAGGTCCAGCACCACGTTGACATCAGTGCCCCGCGGCTTGAAGGGCGCCAGCCGGTGCGATTCGATGAACAGCGGATTGTTGAGCACCCCCTGCAGAGCCTTGACCGCAGGGTTGAAACGCTCCAGGTGGCCAACCTGCAAAACCAGGCCGTGGGCGTCGGCCAAACCGATCAGCTCGTCGGCCTCGGCCACGGTCTGGGTAATCGGCTTCTCCAGCAGGACATGGATACCCCGCGCCAGACAATCGCGGGCTACGGCAAAATGGTATTGAGTCGGTACGGCAATCGAGACCAGGTCCACCCTGCCAAACAGCTCACGGTAATCGGTGAATGCAGCGCAGCCCACTTCGGCGGCAACCTCGGCAGCCCGCTCCTGGCTGGCATCAACCACGCCAACCAGGGTTGTCGCGGGATGGTCGCGGTATTTCTGGGCGTGAAAACGGCCCAGATAACCAACTCCGATGACAGCGGCGCGCAACTTTTCCATGCTGTTTTTCAGCGGGCGACTCCGCGCTGACTCCCCTTGATGAAAGCGACGAAATGCTGGACTTCGGGGATCGTGCCGTATTCACTTTCAATGCGCGCAAGTGCTTCTTCAAGATGCAGGCCCGAGCGAAACATCAGGCGGTAGGCGCTCTTGATCCCGCGGAGGGTCTCTTCCGTAAAGCCACGGCGCTTCAGCCCCACCAGATTGATGCCGATGGTCTTGGCCCGGTCGCCCTGGGCAATGGTATAGGGGGGGATATCCTGGGCGATCATCGCCCCGCCGCTGATCATGGTATGGCTGCCGATCCGGCAGAATTGATGAACCGCCACCAGCCCGCCAAGAATGGCGTGGTCTTCGACTTCGACGTGCCCGGCCAGGGTGGCGGCGTTGGCCATCACCACGCGGTTGTGCACCCGACAGTCGTGGGCAATGTGCGAATAGGCCATGAACAGGTTGTCGCTGCCGACCACGGTGCGGCCGCCACCATCGACGGTTCCGCGGTGCAGCGTGGCAAATTCGCGGATCCGGTTGCGGTCGCCGATCACCAGCCAGGTTTCCTCACCTTTGTACTTGAGATCCTGAGGCCCGGCTCCGACGGAAGCGAACTGAAAGATCTGGTTGTCGCGACCGATCTCCGTCCAGCGCTCGATGACCACGTGGGAGGCGATCTGGGTGCCGGCGCCGATCTTGACGTGCTCACCGATGATGCTGTAGGGACCGACCGTCACGCTGGCGTCCAGCTGTGCCGTCGGGTGGATGATGGCAGTCGTATGAATCATGCCTTGCCCTCCGCCGAGGCGGCCGCGAAGGTCGCCTTCAGTTCAGCCTCGGCCACCAGCTTGTCGTCGACGTAGGCCTTGCCGGCAAAAGTGTAGATGCCGCGGCGGAGGCTGGACAGGGTCAGTTCGAGACGCAGCACATTGCCGGGAAGCACCGGCTTGCGGAAACGGGCCTGATCGATGCCGACGAAGTAGGGAACCTTGTCCCCCTCGACTTCCCCGGCGAGATGGGCATAGATGCCGCCGACCTGGGCCATGGCTTCGATGATCAATACCCCGGGCATGATCGGGTGGCCGGGGAAGTGTCCCTGAAAGAACGGCTCGTTGATGGTAACGTTCTTGACCCCGACGATCTTTTCCCCCTTGACGAAATCGCTGATCCGGTCGACCAGCAGAAAGGGGTAGCGATGGGGGAGATAGGACATGATCTCCTGAATGGTCAGTTGCATGTCAGTGGTTCTCCTTGTCGGCAGTATGTTCCAGCGCCTCCAGGCGCAGGCGCAGCTGGTGCAGTTCCCGCCGCATCTCCGGCAGGTGGGTCATGATCATGCTGGCCTTGAGCCATTCCCGGTGCGGCATCAGCGGAAAGCCCGCCATCACCTGATTGTCGGCCACATTGCTGGTGGCCCCGCCGCGGCTGACAATGGTGACGTTGTCGCCGATCCGCAGGTGCCCCGCACTGCCGGACTGGCCGCCGAAGGTGCAGTGGCGGCCGATGACGGTGCTGCCGGCGATGCCGACCTGTGCCACCAGAATGCAGTCCGCGCCGAGTTGGCTGTTGTGGCCGACCTGCACCAGGTTGTCGATCTTGGTCCCCGCGCCGATGCGCGTGTCATCGAGGGTCCCGCGGTCGATGCAGCTGCAGGCCCCGATTTCCACGTCCGCCTCGACAATCACCCGACCGACCTGGGGGATCTTGACATAGCGCTGGCCGTCCGGCGCGAAGCCGAAGCCATCGGCGCCGATAACGGCATTGGGCTGCACGATGACCCGGTCACCGAGGATGCAGCGCTCCCGGATCACCACCCCGGCATGAACGAGACAGTCACTGCCGATTTCGGCGCCGGCATAGACGATGACGTTGGGGTGGAGCACGCTGCCCTCCCCGATCCGTACGCCCGCCCCGACCACACAGCCGGAACTGACGGTCGCCGTGGCGTCAACCTGGGCTGTCGGATCAACCATGGCCCCGGCCTGCACCCCTTTCGGAAGCTGCGGCAGCGGGTGAAAGTAGGCCAGGATGCGAGCGAAGGCCAGGTAGGGATTGGCGCACAACAGCAAGGGCCGCTCGACAGCGCCATCGAGGGAAGGGTGCACGATCACCGCGGCAGCGCTCGTCGTCTCCAGTTGCCCCCGGTATTTGGGGTTGGCCAGGAAGGTCACTTCCCTGCAACCAGCCCGGTCCAGAGGGGCAACCCCGGAAATCAGCAGGTCCGCGTTGCCGCGGACCTGCCCACCAACCAGTTCGGCCAGCCTGCCAAGAGCGGTAGGGGTTGGCAGTTGGTCGCTCATGACCCTATCTACCCGAGGGCTGCTTGTCGAAGAGCTGAATGACACGATCGGTCATGTCGATACCGTCGCTGGCATACAGGATCGAACTCTCGGTTTTTTCCAGAATGAGCGTATAGCCTTCCTGCTTGCCGACCTGCTGAACGGTCTTGAAGATCTCCTCGAGGATCTTGCGGGTGTAGTCCGCATCGGCCTGTTGCAATTCTTCCTGGATATCCTTGGTCAGCCGCTGGTAGTCCTTGACCTTCTGCTGGTAGTCGCGCTCCTTGGCGGCACGCGCTTCGGCGGACAGGAGCATGGCCTGCTTTTCCAGTTCTTCCTTGAGTTTTTTCAACTCTTCCTGCTTCTTCTGCACATCGGCTTCGTAATCCTTGAACTTGGCTTTCATTTTTTCCTTGGCCGCCTTGCCGGCTGACGACAGGTTGAGAGCCTTCTGCAGATCGACGTAGCCAACTTTCATGGCATCGGCCGCCAGCGCGGCCGGGACGGCAACCAGGGTGACAAGGACAGCTGCCAGCAACATCAGACGTTTCATTCAGATATCTCCTTTAAATCAGTTTGGCTCTAACGAGCCGTTTTGATGAGGGTGTTAGGCCGCTACCGGCTGATCGGATCCTAAAAGAAGCGGCCGATCATAAAATCAAGCCGGGAGTTGTCTTCCCATTCGTAAGGGTCGAGGTTGTAGCCCCATTCGAGACGCAACGGACCGAGGGGGCTCAGCCAGCGGATACCGGCACCGGTGCTGTAGCGCCACTCCGAGAAGAAATCCTCATCTTCGCCCCAGGCGTTGCCGATGTCGAAGAAGGTGACCCCTTTGATTCCGACCTCCTTGGAGAGGGGAAAGATCCATTCGAAGTTGAAGTAGCTAGACTTGTAGCCGCCGGTGTATTCCCTCTCACCCAATATATTCACTTCACTCGGACCGACCTCGCGCGGTTCGAAGCCACGCAAGGTGTTGATGCCACCGAGGTAGAAACGCTCGTCGAGGGGCACATCTTCGCCACCAAATGCGTGCACGTAGCCGACCTGGCCGTGCGCGGACAAGACCGTGCCGAAGGGCGCCGGCCAGAAGTGCCGGTAGTCGAGGATATATTTGCTGAACTTCTCGTCGCCGCCGAGGCCGGCGATTTCCCACGACGCCTCGAGCACACTGCCCCTGGAGGGGTCGAGACGATCGTTGGTTTTGTCGCGCACGAAGGAACTGGTCACCGAGGAAATCGTCGATTCCCCCTCCTCGTCCTTGATCTGCCGGTCGGCAAACGGGCTGACATCGTAGATATCCTTCTGCTCGTAACGATAGACGAACAGGACCCGCGAGTAGTCGTCGAACACCGGCATGCCGAGCTTGATGGCGCCGCCGGTGGCGTCCCGGCTGAAATCGTCCCACTCCCGCGTGGTCTGGTACAGCTCGAAGCCGAGGGTCAATCTCATATCGAGGAAGTACGGGTCCGTCAGGCCGATCTGGTAGGTGGTGCTCTCGCCGCCAAGAGATGCCGCCAGGTTGAGCTTCAGGCCCCGGCCGAGGAAATTCTCCTGGGTGATCGACCCCTGGGCGACAAAACCATCGACCGAAGAGTAGCCGGCACCGATGCTGAAGGTGCCGGTGGCACGCTCCTTGACGTTGACGTCGACATTGACGAGACTCTGGTCGGAACCCTCGCTAGTGGTAATATCGACCGCCTCGAAGAAGCCGAGGTTGTTGATGCGGGCCTTGCTGCGCTTGAGCGCCGAAGCATTGTACAGTTCGCCCTCGACCACCTTCATTTCACGACGGATGACCTTGTCACGCGTCTTGGTATTGCCGGAGATAT
>JBFYXI010000029.1:0-2831 GCA_041310635.1 Desulfuromonadaceae bacterium
ACGCCGTGCACACGGCCACCGGCGACCCCGGCAACGCCTCCTTCATCATGACTCCCGGCCGGGTGAAGCGCGCCACGCTGAAGGACTCGAAGTCGCCCTTCCATGGCACCGAATACTCCGAACTGCATGGCAAGTCGGCGTTCTGCGGCAACTGCCACAACATCTTCCATCCCGACAACCGCTTCCCGGTCGAGCACACCTACGACGAATGGAAAGCCTCGCCCTACGCCCAGCAAGGCGTGCAGTGCCAGGACTGCCACATGGTGCCGGTCGACATCGCCATCCGCGTCGCCGACGAGATGAAGCCCGCCAAGGATCTTCTCAACCATGGGCTCGGCGGCAGCGCCGGCTTGGGCTCGCGGGTCAAGCGCGACATCGTCCACGACCACGGTTTCGTCGGCGGCAACACCGTCATCGCCGAGGCCCTGGGTGTGGAAGGCGCAGCGCAGAACAAGGCCGAGGCGATCAAGCGGCTGCAGAACGTCGCCGAACTGGACTTCGAAATCGTCCCCGGCAAGGGCGGCGTCAACCAGCTCAAGGTCAAGGTCACCAACGCCCGCGCCGGCCATCACCTGCCGACCAGCCTGACCTTCATCCGTCAGCTCTGGCTCGAGGTTTCCATCACCGACGACCAGGGCAACGAGATCCTCAGTTCCGGCGTCGCCAAGGACAACCGCGTCCCCGCCGATGCGGTCATGTTCACCAATCGCTCGGTCGACAAGGACGGCAAGCCGACCATCGACCCGTGGAGCATCGCCAATTTCGACCACATCAACACCATCCCGCCGAAGGGTTTCCGCTACGGCACCTATGCCTTCCGCCTGCCGGATGGCGCGAAGGGCTTCAAGGTCCAGGCCAGGCTCAATTACCAGTCCTACGGTCAGGACGTGGCGGACAAGCTGCTGGGTGAAGGTGCGGTCACCATCCCGACGGTCGTGATGAAGGAACTGGCGCGCGACTACAGTGCGGGCGACCTGAAAGCCGCAGCCGCGGGCTACGGCAAGGTGGCCAAGCGTTGATCCTCGGGTCCGCCAAAGCCGGGGGTGACGGCGGACTCAATGCTTTCCTGTTGTCCTCCTCAGTCAGGGAACCGGCGGGGCCTGCCCGCCGGAATTTTTATTCCTTTTTTACCGTTGCAGCAGATAATGAAAATCTTGGCCATTTGCCCGTAGTCATCAGCAAGATCGGCAGAGGCAGACCGGGGTTCGATCCCGGATACGACCGTTGCAGCTTGCCGCTGCCACGTTCACCCGATAATTTTTTCAACCACCACAGAGGAGAAATTGCACGATGAATTCCATTCGCAGACACGTACTAAAGGCCGCCGGTTCGGCCGGCCTGATCGGCACGGCAATCGCCGCCGGCCTGCTGAAACCCGGCCAGGCACTGGCCGCCTGGAATAGCGCAGGCTTCAACGCCACCAAGACCGACGAGGCTCTGGCCGCAATCGGTGCCAGCGGTGCTGCAGCCTCGGCCGACATCCAGGTGAAGGCACCCGATATCGCCGAAAACGGCGCGGTCGTGCCGGTCGAGATCGTCACCAAATTGCCCAACGTCGAATCGATCGCCATCCTCGGTGAAAAGAATGTCAATCCGCTGATCGCCACCTACAAGCTGACCGACTTCGACGGTTCGCTGTCGACACGCATGAAGATGGGCCAAACCGCGAACGTGCGTGCGGTCGTCAAGGCGGGCGGCAAGTTCTATACCGCCGCCAAGGAAGTCAAGGTCACCGTCGGCGGCTGCGGCGGCTGAGAACATACACAGAAAGGAAACCCAACATGGCAATTGCAATGCGAGTACGCGCCGGCACCGGCGAGATCAAGATTCTGATGACCCACCCCTCCGAAAACGGCCTGCGCAAGGACGCCAAGACCGGTCAGTTGGTCCCGGCCCACTTCGTCAAGAACGTCACTGTCGCCGTCAACGGCAAGACCGTGATGGATGGAGAGTGGGGCGGCGGCGTTTCCAAGGACCCCTATCTCGGCTTCAAGGTCAAGGGCTTGAAGGCCGGCGACAAGGTGGCTGTCAACGCCGAAGACAATACCGGCGACAAGGGCAGCGCCGAAGCCACCGCCAGTTGACCGGATGCGGACGGGAAAACCCGTCCGCATTCCCCCAACAATCAGGAGAATGAATGCTTAATGCAGGCAAGGCCGGGCTTGCTGCCTTGATGTTTGGGCTGTGCACTGCCGATGCATGCGCCGATGAGGCCGGCACCACGGTACACATCGCCGAGGGCCTTCCCAGCGTGACGGTGCTGCATCAGGGCCGGCCGGTGGTCATCGAGCGCAACCCCGATACCTGGAACATGATCGAGCCGGATTATGCGCTCACCTCGCGCCCCTGCCCGCCATTCTGCATCCAGCCGGTCGTACTTGCTCCCTGGGTGGAAACCCTGGGAGAACTGGAACTGATCGGCTATCTGGAAAAAATCGGCAAGGATGCCAGCGTGATGGTGATCGACTCGCGCGACGGCACCTGGCCAATACGTACCGGGGTCATTCCCGGCGCGATCGTGCTGCCCTGGCAGAAGCTGCACCCGGACCATGCCAGCGCACAGGACATCGCAGAGATCCTGCAATTCCACTTCAACGCGGTGCGTCATGATGGCTTGTGGCATTTTCCCTCCGCCAGGACACTGGTTTTCTACTGCAACGGTCCGTGGTGCGGCCAGTCCCCCACCAATATCAAGCAACTTCTCTCGCTGGGCTACCCGCCGCAAAAACTCAAGTGGTACCGTGGCGGCATGCAGGACTGGAAGGCGCTGGGACTGACGACCGTGCCATACGAGAAACTGCCTTGATCCGTTATCATCCATCAACCAAAAC
>JBFYXI010000062.1:0-10970 GCA_041310635.1 Desulfuromonadaceae bacterium
GAAGGCAAAATCGAGAGCACTGCTCCCTTCCGGCAGGGTACGGACCTCCCCCTGCGGAGTGTAGACCTGAATGGTTGCCGAGGCCAGACGCAGGCTTTCGGTATCGAAAGCTGACTCACCTTCGGCCAGCGAACTCATCAGCTCCTCGAACCCGGCCCGGCGGAATTCGAAGCCGGGAGCCAGCACCCCTGCCTGATTGAAGCGGGCCAGCTTGCGGGTGGTGATCTCGACGCGCAAGCGGACCTCCCGAGCCTGTACGGTGGTTTTCAACGCCTGGTAGCCATGCTGCGACGGGGTATGCAGGTGATCTCTGAGCTTCCCTGGAATCGGGGCGTAGAGACGGTGCAGCAGACCGAGACTCAGGTAGGCATCCATGGTCCGGTCGACCAGGATATCGAGGGTGTACATGGACGACAGGCCGCGGGCGGTGGTGCGCGCCGCGGCAATCGAGAACGGCCGCCAGCGGTCGAGCACTGTCGCGTTCAGCTTGTGATGTTCCAGAACATTGTGAATTTCCGAACGGACCCGGCCGAGGGTGGCCTCGTGGCGGGAACGGATCTCGTTGACGGCGGCCCGGTAGCGTCGAGCCCGGGTCGGATAGAGGATATTCAGGGAAAGGGCATCGAGTTCGATCGCCACCCTCCCCATCCCCAGGTGCTGGGCGAGCGGCACATAGATGGTGCGGGTTTCTTCGGCAATCAGCGACTGTTTGTGGGGGTTGAGGGCGCCAATTGTCTGCAGGTTGTCGACGCGGTCCCAGAACTTGAGGCAGAGGACGCGAATGTCCTTGACCGCCAGCAGCAGTTGCTTGCGATAGGTCTGCTGCTTGAGGGCCTCGCGGCTGAGGAGTTTGTCGTCGACCTTGGTCAAGCCGTCGACCAGCAAGCTGACCTCTTCGCCGAACAGCACGCGGATTTCATCGAGGGTGGTCGGCGTATCTTCCACCACATCGTGCAGCAGGGCGGCCATCACCGAGGCAAAATCCATCCAGTGCCGGGCGGCGAGATGGGCTACGCGCAGCGGGTGGAAGAAATACGGCTCGCCGGACTTGCGGATCTGATGACGATGGGCTTCGCGCGCCATGGCGAGGGCCCGCTGCAGATCATCGATTGAGCGGTCGAGGGCCTCCTCGCTCAGGCTGCCGCCGTGGTGGGTGACGATCAGCTCCATGATCTCGTTGATCAGGCGCAGTTCCCGGCGCTCGTCAAAAGGCTCCTGGGCTGGCAGGTCGTTGCTGGTGATTTGCTTGGTTGTCGCCATCCGCTCCCTCGAAAGGCTCATGTTAAATAACTTGGTCCCACACCGCAAGGGGGGCATGCTACCGGCGCCGACGCAGCCGTAGCCAGAAGCGCGGCACTGCGGACTGGTAATGCCGGTAGGCCGCGCCGAACTCCATCACCAGCCGCCGTTCCTCAAAAACCGTACCCAGCCACAGGTAGCCGCTCAACAGGGCAGCGGTAACCAGGTCCCTTGCCGCCAGGTCACGGCACCAGAGAAGAATCAAGGCAGCAAGGTACCAGGGGTGCCTAACCTGGCCAAGGATACCTGAGGTTGCCAGTCTCCGCGGTGTTTCACGATGACTCTCCTGCAACTGGGCGAAGCCGAGAAATTCCGGCATGGAGTATGCCCGGGCTCCCGCCAGCATCAGCCAGAGCGACAAACCGCGCGCCGCCCACAACAATGGCTCCAGGCCGTCTGGCCAGGCCAGCAGTGCCGGCCCGCCGCTTTGGATGAAGAGCCACACGACGGGAGTCAGGCTGACCAGGGCAAACAGGTTATACAGCAGCCGGTAGGCGCCATGAAAACGTCCCAGTCGGCGCTTGCAGGCGGTGACCAGCGGCGGCCACGCCAGTAACGAATGCAGCGCGCACCAGAGAATCCAGGCGCCGGCGAGCCCGGTCAATGCACTGGACATGGCCCGGGCAAACTAGCCGGGCGGCCAGTTCAGGTCACGTCCTCCGAGCAGGTGAAAATGAATGTGCCAAACGGTCTGGCCAGCCGCAGCATTGCAGTTGTTGACCACACGAAAGCCGTCATCGGCGATTCCCAGATCATGGGCAATCCGCCCTGCCACCTGGAATACATGGCCGATCATGGCATTGTCCGCCGTAGTCAGGTCGATGGTGGTGCGGATGTGCTTGCGGGGAATGAGCAACAGATGATAAGGCGCCTGGGGGTTGAGGTCTTCGATGGCCACCACCTGATCGTCGCGGTAGACCACTTTTGCCGGAATTTCACCGGCGATGATCTTACAGAAGATGCAATTGTCCGGCATCGGCTGTCTCCTTGTCGACAATGGCTTGCCCGGGTTTTTTCAACTTGAGATCGACTACCTGCCAGCGTTCCCGCGCGGCTCGTCTGGCCAGTTCGTCATCGCAGGTGGCCAGCAGCACTTGGTGGTCGGCTGCTAACCGTTCCAGCAAGCGCAGAGTCGCCTGCCGGCGCCGGGGCTCGAAGGAAGCCGGCAGATCATCGAGGGGCAACGGCAACCGCGCCCCGATCATTTGGTAGAGAGCCAGCCGGAACGCCAGCGCCAAGGCTTCGACAGTTCCCCGGCTGCAGGCTGAGGGAGAAACCCATTGGCCTGGAGAAGCCTCGAGCTGGCATCTTTCGTCCTCCAGACGCACTTCACGATAACGGCCATTGGTCAGCCGGTCAAGCAGTTGGCCGATGGCCGGCAGCAGGTTTTTCACGGTCAGGGAACCACTCGCCGGAAGCACGCAACCGGCATTCGCTAACGCCGGTCCGCCATTGTGGAGCGCTTGCAGGCGAGCCTCGCGGCGACGCAGGCTTTCGCTCAAATCAGCCAGCCGCTTTTCTGCATCGGGCAACTCCTCCGGGCGCAGATGCCTGTCGTCCGCCGGCGCTTGATCAACCGTCGGCATGTTGGGTGATTCCAGGCCCAACTGCCTGCCGAGGTCTTGATAGCGCTCGATCTGTGCCTGGTTGCGCTGACAGAGCTGCTGCAGCTTGACCATCTCGACCGGGGTCGATGGCAGGCCAGCGGCAACGAAGCGCTCGGCAAGGGCGCTTTGCCGCGTCAGGGCGGCACTGCGCCTTTGCTCTATCTCCCCGATCTCGCGATCGAGACCGGCACGCGTCCCGCGGACCCGGTTGAGCCTCACCAGGAAAACGCCCCAGCACAGCAGCAACAGAACCGCGCCGCCACTGGCCAACGCAACCAGCCACGGGGAGTTGAGATAGTAGGCGATGCCAGGTGCCGCCAAGGCAACCAGGGTAGCGGCCAGCGGCAGAGTGCTGGCCGGCATGGCCAACGCCTGGTGGCTGCGCTGGAGCGGCGCCAGCTCCAGCTGCAGGGCCGCCAGCTCCTGGCGCAGCTCATCGGCCGTGGCCAGCAACTCGGCAAGATCGGCAGGAACGTGCAGCGGCACTCCCTGCCGCTGCAACTCCATCGCAAGGTCACGGTGTTGCTGCGCGAGGGCCGCTGTCCGGCCGGCCGGCTGGCCGCCTGGCGATTTGCCCGCTGGCTTTGAACCTGAGGCTGGCTTTTCCCAGCGCTTGCGGACCCAGGCCAGATACTCTTGGCCTTTTCGATACTCTTCCCGGTCGGTGGCCAACTCGGCTTCAAGCGCGGCAATTTCTGCCTGGCGTGCTGCCGCGGTGTCGTGCTTCTCGGGTTGCGCGGGCTGCTCAGCCGAAGCGCTGTGCAGAGGCGCCGCGAGCCACTCAGCCATACGTCCTTCGCCGTCGAATACGGCTGCGCCATGGGACGAATCGAGCAGCGCGCGCAGCAAAGGCATGCCGGCAACGCCGAACAGGCGCTCGAGATGGTCAAAATATTGCTGATGGTCAGGGGTCTTGCCGCCAGGCGGCACTCTGCCGGCAAAGCCTTCGCGCCATTGACCGTCCGCGCCCTGCTCCTCCAGTCGCACCAGGTTGCTTTCCAACTCACGACTCAGCCGCACGGCACGACCACTGGCTTCGAACAGCAGCGACGCGCGGCAACTCAGGCTATCGCCCCAACTGCGCAGCCGCATGCCGTGTTCAACCCCCAGGACAACTGCCGGAAGCGTCGCCAGCAGCAGGCTTTTGCCCGTTTCATTGCCACCGCAGATCAGGTTCAGGCCGCGTCGGAACTCGAATTCACCAGAGCCGAAACAGCCATAGCGCTCTACCGTGATGCGCCGCAAAATCATGCCAGAACTCCCGCTGCCGCATATGGTTCAGCTAAATATCGATTAATCTGTTGTGAATGGCCAGTGAAAACTCCCGCCAGTCATGCCGGGCCATCTTTGTGCAGATGAAGCAGAAATTCACGATTCCCCTTCTGACCGAGCAGCGGACTGTCAGCTATACCCAGCACCGAGCAGCCAAGGGCCGCAGCGACCGCGCAAACCCGTTCGATGACTGCGGCATGCTGGGATGGATCGCGAACCACTCCGCCCTTGCCGACCTGCCCTTTGCCGACTTCGAACTGGGGCTTGACCAGGGCCACGATTTCGGCACCGGCAGTCAGCAGCGCCAGAGTCGGCGGCAGTACCTTGTCGAGCGAGATGAACGAGGCATCGATAACCGCCAGGTCCGGGCGTACCCCCAAGTCCACGGCAGTGACTTGACGGATATTGGTGCGCTCCATACAGATCACCCGCGCATCCTCGCGCAGCTTCCAGGCCAATTGACCGTAGCCGACATCGACAGCGAAGACTTTCGCAGCGCCGCGCTGCAGCAGACAGTCGGTGAAACCGCCGGTGGAAGCGCCGACGTCGATCACCGTCTTGCCGGCTACGTCAATCGCGAAGACCTCCAGGGCGTGAGCCAGCTTGACGCCCCCGCGCGACACGTAGGGGATATCCTCGCCGCGGATGCGAATTGCCGCATCGATTGTGACCTTCATCCCAATCTTATCGGCTGCGTGCTCGCCGACCACCACCTGCCCGGCGAGGATCAGGGCGCGGGCACGTTCCCGCGAAACGACGATGCCACGATCAACCAGCAGTTTGTCGAGACGCTCCTTGGCAGACATGGCCGTTACAGGACAGCCACCATTTCACGGGACGGCAGCGCAGACCGGACCCTGCCGAGGCTGACTCCGAGGAAATCATCAAAGAGTCGGGCAATGTGCTCCAATTCCTCCTTCAGCAAATGGCCGTCGGGGAGCATATGCAGCGTGGCACGCTGCGACCGGGCATAATTCAGGACCATCTCGGCCGGGACCACCGCATCGTCCCAGCCGTGCACGATGGCGACGTGGCGTGCCACAAGTTCTGGTGCGACATGAGCATAGTTCGGCAAACCGACGGCGGGAGCCAGCAGAAACAGACCTAACGGATGCAGTTGGGCAGAGGCGGCCGCGGCCACGTAACCACCCATGCTCGACCCGACCAAGACCAGCGGCCGGTCAAAAGAACTGGCCGCGGCCAGCAACTTCTGCACGCGCACGTCAGGATCCTGGGTATCACGGTCATCGAGACTAACCACCCGGCAACCGTGCTTCTCTGCGACGCGGGCGAGACGACGGATCTTCGTTCCCCACGGTCCGCTTTCACGGCCATGACAGAAACAAACGGTTGCGCTCATGGCGTCCTTTCTCTGAAAGGCATTTTATATCACGGAATAGCGCGCAAGCCCACACCCCTGACGCCCTTGAAAAGTGTCCCGGCAAAAAAAATCAGCCGGGCGAAGCCGCCTGCCGCAGGGGTTTTTCGAACTTTCTAACCTGACGCACCCGGCCTGTCAACGACCGAACAGCTGCTGCAAGGTTTCCTCGAGCAATTTCCGCTGCGGGGGCGGCGGAGGCGTCTTTTGCTGTTCTGCTGGCAAGGGCTGGCCGGCGGGTTCCGTCGGTGGGGGAGTCGTCTGGGGCGGCGGCTCCATGGCCGGCGGTGCCGATAGTGGTTTATTGAGCAACTTGTCGATCCCGCGCTGCAACTGCTGCTGCAGTGCCCGTGTGGCCTGTGCCCGGACACCTTTCGGGTCCAGTCCGAAGCGGGGCGCCTGGCACGTTCCGGTCAGGAGCAGCGGCACCTGGCTCCACCCGTCGGCATCGGCCAGGAACCTGACGACCTGACCGCGTTGGTCAAGCCGTGCGGCAAGCTCCGGGCTGAGCCGCGTATCCATGGCCAGGTCCAGATTGCCATCGAGACCGAGCGTTCCTGTCGGGAAGAGCTTGAGATGCGGACTGAGCAAGGCACTGTCAATCGCCGCCCGGCCGTCAACAATTCGCACCTTGCCGCGAAAGTCCTCGAAATTGATCTGATCGAGTTCGGGAATTTGCAGAAAGGCGGCAAAGCCCTTGACCAGGGCCGGGCTGACCAGACGGCCGTCAGTGAGAATCAATGCCCCGTCGCCGGTGAGGTTGCGGCTGAGGGATTCCCAACGGGTGCCGCGGCCGCCCAGGGAGCCTTGCAGATCCATGGCCCCGAACAAAGTTCCGGACGTTGCCGGAGCCAGCGCCGAGAGCAGGGCGTCTGCCTGTACCCCCTGCATTGACAGGTTGGCCGTATAGACCAGCCCCGGTTGGCTCAGGTCGATGCGGGCCGTATTGCTGAAAGCTCCGCCGGCCACCTTGCCGGTCATCCGGCTGACAGTCAGATGGTTGTCGCGCAAGGCGTAGTCGGCGATGAAATCGCGGACCGCCAGTCCTTTCCAGGACGTTTCACCAAGGCGAATCGTGCCGTTGACTTGAAGAGGCAGGTCAAAGGGACCAACCTCGCCGACTTGCGCCCCTGACGTCGGTGCCGCGCCCTTGCCGGTGGCTGATGCAGCCGCCCCACCTCCCTGCAGTAACGCTTCGAGCTGAAAGCGCCCTGCGGATAGATCCAGGGTGGCGACTACAGGTTTACCGAAAAGATTGCGGGCCGTTCCCTTGAGTTGGGCAGTGTCGGTGCCGAGACGGACACTCAAACCCTCAGTGACCAGTTGATCGCCGGCAAACTTCAGCCGGCCGTTCACTTCCGGGCGCAGACCGCCGGCCGTGACCTGCACCCCGATCAGCGTCACCTCGGCGTTTTTCAGCAAATCTTTCGGCTCGGCCAACCGGCCGACCAGTCTGGCGCGGGCTTCGACCTGCCCTGCCGGCGCCAGTCCGTCCAACCCTCTCAACAGTTCCGGCGGCACTTTGGCCAGGGCCGTGGCAATTTCGACCCGCGGCAGGTTGACCGTAATATCGGCCACCGGCTTGGTGTAGAGCGATTCGATGCCGCCAGTTGCAGTGGCCGTTATCTCGCCGAGGTTGACCGTCAGTCGCTCGATACGGCAGCTGCCGGCGGCCAAGACCAAGCGCCCGTTGACGGCAGGACGCACTCCGGCAACGTTCCCCTGCACCTGCTCCAGAAGCAGCGTGCCCTGCCGCAGCAGGGTGCGTGGTTCCCTCAATTCGCCCATCAGCTTTAGATCAGCAGTCAGCAGACCGGACAGCTCCAGTTCCGCCGCTTTGCCGAGCATTCCGGGCGGGAGCGCCTGGGCAGCCTTGCGCAGATCGAAGCCCGGAATCGTCAGTGCAAGATCGGCGCGGGGCTGCGCGGACAACCCGCCAAGGCGTCCAGTCACCGCCAACACCAATCCGTTGAAGTCCAGGGTCAGGCGGCGGACTTCCACTGCGTCGCGATCCGGGTGGCTGGACAGGTCGAAATCGGCGCGAAGCGCAGCATTGGTGATCGGTGCGGCGGGGAGGTCGTCCAGGAAGAGGGTGAGACCGCGACCGGCAAGCGTCCCGACGGCGTTGACCCCCTGGGCGGAACGGTCAATTTCGGCCTTGAGGTCGAGCGTCAGCGCGTCGAGCCGCCCAGGAAGACGGTCCCCTAAATACGGGGAGAAAGGGAGCGCATCCAGATTCTGCAGGTCAACACGGAAGTGCCCCCCCTTTTCCTTCAGCCGCAGCGTGCCGTTGACGGCGAGTGGCGCCCCATTGAGTTTTCCCGTCAACTGCAGCGGCAGGTTGCCGTCCGGAAGGAAGCCGGCAGCCTTCACCTCCAGGCTGGTCAACGAGAGACGCACCGGTTGCGCCGGATCGGGATAGGCATCGATAAACACCAGTTCGCCGCCGGTGATGCGAACATCGGAGACCATCAGACTGAGCGGCGCCTCCGCTCCGGACACAGCGTGTTGCCCTGTTGACCCGGCCCCCTCCCGGGGCACGCCCAGCAGGTCGGCAATGCTGAACGCCCCCTGGGCATCGCGGCTCACGCGAACTCTGGGTTGTTCCAGCGAGATTTCATCGATGATCACCCGCTTTGCCAACAGCGGCAGCCATTGGTAACGCAACCGGGCCAGGTCGACGGTTAGCAGGCGGTCGGTGCCGTTTTTCTCGGCAATAACCAGATCGTGCAGTTCGATCCCCGAAAAGAGCCCAATCTTGATGTCGCCGAGACTGACCTTTCGCTGCAGGGCCGTCTCGGCCAAGGGCACAACCATCGCCTTGACGCGTTCTGGAGTGATCATCACCTTGGCCAGTACCAGCAAGGCAACGATCGTCACCACGATCATGGCGACTATCCCGGCAGCGAATTTCCAGAGACTTCTCATCTTTTCTCCTTGTCTCAGGATGAAGCCGGCGCCGCAGCCACGAGCGGGTCGCTCAATCCGGACATGGCGAGGATGGCCCGCCACTCCTCTTCCTTCACCGGTTGCACCGACAGGCGGTTGCCGCGCTGCAGCACCAGCATGCCGGCAAGCACCGGGTGAAAACGCAGTTGGTCACGGGTCAACGGGTGTGCCAGGCGCGCCCGGAACTTGACGTCGACCATGTACCAGATCGGGTTGTCGTGAGCCGCTCGAGGGTCGAAGTGAGCGCTGCGCGGGTCCAGTGCCGTATGGTCCGGATAGCCGCCCTTCACCACCTCGGCCACTCCGACGATGGCCGGCACAGTGCAGCTGCTGTGATAAAAGAGCACGCCGTCCCCTGCCCTGATCTCGTCGCGCAACAGGTTGCGTGCCTGGAAGTTACGCACCCCGTCCCAAGCAGCAGTTCCCCCCGGGGAGCGCTCGAGGTCGTCGAGGGAGAAACAGCCCGGTTCCGATTTCATCAGCCAGTAGCGCATGGAACTTCCTGGTTGCTGGTTGCTGGTTGCTGGTTGCTGGTTGCTGGTTGCTGAAAGATTTTACCAGGAGCAAAAAACCGGCATCCAGTGACCGATTTTTGACCTCTGTCAAAGCCATGACAGAAAGGATCGGCTAGGATGTTAACAACTTGGCCGCCGCATCGATGTTATTATAACAGATCGGGTCCCGGTCCAAGATGCATAACGGCAGCATTCTGGTAAATTTAAAATTTTGTCAATTAACCCAGCAACCAGTGACCAGCAACTCTTAACCAACTCAGCCAAGGAGGTATCACCATGTCCATGTTTTGTTACCAGTGCGAACAGGCCGCCCAAGGGACCGGTTGCACGGTCGTCGGAGTCTGCGGCAAGCAGCCGGATGTCGCCGCCCTGCAGGATCTGCTGGTCTATACTCTGAAAGGGATAGCCTATTGGGCTGACAAGGCCCGTGCTCAGGGGAAGAAAGACCAGGAGATCGACCGTTTCATGATCGACGGCCTGTTCACCACCGTGACCAATGTCGACTTCACTGCCGAAGCGGTCAGCAAGTTTGTCGTCGAGGGCGTGCGTCTGCGCAACAAGGCCCAGCAGTTGGCCGGCCCCTACAGCGGCACGGTGCCGGCGGCCGCTCAGGCCTGGACTCTCCCTGCCGCGATCGCGGAACAGGTGAAACTTGGCGAACTGCACGGCGTCAAGGATTACGCTGTTGATGCGGATGTCCATTCGGTGCGCGAGATCATCACCTACGGCATCAAGGGTTACGCCGCTTACGCCGATCATGCCCGTATCCTCGGCAAGGAAGCCGACGAAATCTACGCCTTCACCCACAAGGCCCTCGCCGCCCAGCTCGACGACCGTCTCGGCCTGATGGACTACGTCGGCCTGGCCATGGAGACCGGGCGGATCAACCTGGTCACCATGGAACTGCTCAACCAGGCCCATGTCGAAGCCTACGGCCACCCGGTGCCGACCAAGGTTCAACTCGGCACCAAAGCGGGGAAAGCCATCCTGGTTTCAGGGCATGACCTTAAAATGCTCGAGGAACTTCTCAAGCAGACCGCGGGGACCGGCGTCAACATCTACACCCATGGCGAGATGCTCCCGGCCCACGGCTATCCCGGCTTGAAAAAGTACTCTCATCTGGTCGGCAACTACGGTGGCGCCTGGCAGGATCAGGCCAAAGAGTTCGCCGAGTTCCCCGGCGCCATCATCTTCAACACCAACTGCATCCAGCGGCCGGCCGAAGTCTACAAGGACCGGCTGTTCACCTGGGGGCTGGTGCAGTGGCCCGGCGTCAGGCACGTCGACGGCTGGGACTTCTCGGCAGTGATCAAGAAGGCCCAGGAAGGTGCCGGCTTCGAGGACAACCCGGGCCAGGAGATCCTTACCGGTTTTGGCCACAACGCCGTGCTTGGCGTGGCTGACAAGGTCATCGCGGGGGTCAAGGCGGGCGCGATCAAACACTTCTTCCTGGTCGGCGGCTGCGACGGCGCCAAGTCGGGACGCAATTACTACACCGAGTTTGCCGAGCAGGCACCCAGCGACACGGTGATCCTGACCCTGGCCTGCCGCAAGTTCCGCTTCAACAAGCTGGACCTGGGCGATATCGGCGGCATCCCGCGCCTGCTCGACGTCGGCCAGTGCAACGACACCTACAGCGCCATCCAGATCGCGGTCGCCCTGGCCAACGCCTTTGAATGCGACGTGAACGACCTGCCGCTCAGCCTGGTTCTCTCCTGGTATGAGCAGAAGGCGGTGGCGATCCTCCTGACCCTGCTGCACCTGGGGATCAGGAACATCAAGCTCGGCCCTTCCCTGCCGGCCTTCGTCACCCCCAACGTGCTCGGCTTCCTGGTGCAGAATTTCAATATCCAGCCGATCAGCACGGCGGAGCAGGACCTCAAGCAAATCCTTGGATAAATGACTCTAACCAATGAAAAAGGCGCGGGATATCCCGCGCCTTTTTCATTG
>JBFYXI010000073.1:0-5019 GCA_041310635.1 Desulfuromonadaceae bacterium
CCAAAACACCGGAAATCGGCGAAGTCGACGGTCCTCTCCTTGGATTTTCTGACAAAAACCGACGGAACTGCGTTCCTAATCCTTTTGAAGAACCAACGTCAGGACTTTTGCAAGAGGCTCAACTGTCCGTAGATTTTTCCCATGCAACATTATCTCCCGAAAATGTTGCACTTGGTATTTGAGCACGCCGTCCTAAAAATTCATCTTTCGTTATGTAAACCTACGCGCCGGGATGAAAGATTTTGCGCTGCGCTCGGACCTTCCCGAGAACAGCGGCCCCCTGACCCTCCCACTCTCTGCCGACGTGCCGATTTTGGTTGAAGTTGGGTGGCCATGGCGGACAGAGGGGGCTGCCGAGCGGGACAAGACACCAGCTCGGTTAAGCAACCATGGCGGGTGAACTCCCATGAGCATGGGCGAGTTGTAGCCTGACACGTGGCAAGTGTCAATGTTGCTGCGCGGGTTTCGCCATTCGCGATTTGCATGCCAAAAACCTCGAGGCGTTGCCCGTTGGATCCGGCAACCCCTCGAGGTTTGCTGCCAAAATGTCGATGTGCAGGTCAGCCCTCAGTGCCCGGGTTCCTCACTGTTCGCCTGATTTCTCAATTTTGTGCCACGTGCCGTCGGGGTCGAAGGAGGTCATGGCCGCGGCCACCGTGGCCGTGTCTTCACCCAGGTTCTTTTGGTAAATTACCCCTTCCTGGTTGACGATGAAGGTCATGATGCCTGAAGCTCCGTACTTGGCGGGGTAGGCGACCAGGGCGAAGCCGAGGACCATTTTGCCGTCGGCCACATATTCAAAGGCGCCGCCGCTGGCATGCTGGCCCTGTGCCTTGAGTATTTTGAAAAGATAGCCGTGAAAAGGTTCGGGAGGATCTTCATCCAGGCCACCCCGGTACCCCTCCTCGGGGGCCCTCGCGATCAGGGGGCCGAAAGGACTGGCCGCCTCGTTCTCCCCGGCTTTCCAGTAGAGCCCGTCCTTCTGTCCCTCGCTGCTGGCAAATTTCTGGGCAAACTCCTGGCGGCCGCCGTTCCTGTTCATACAGGCATACTCGCGCTGGGCGGCGGTATAGGCGTGCATCACCTCGATGGTGTGCAACTCGTTTCTGCCGATCCGCCGGTTGAGGATTTCCTCCCTCCCCGCCGCGGTGTCGAAACGCCAGGTATCATCCTGTTGAACGAGGGGGATCGGGAACGGATAATCATTGCTGCCAATCAGCAGCACCGTCCGGCCCGACCCCTGCTGTTCGAGGCGGTTCTGTTCTGCGTAAATCTCGAGAAACCGTGCTCTGCCGTTCTGGTCCGCAACCTGGTCGCCGGAAAAGATCAGGTCCTCCGCCTCGGGGCCCAGGATGGCGAGCAGTTCGCTATCGTCGTCGGCCTGCACCGCCGCGGCCAGGGCAGACACTGCCAGTAGCGGGGAGGAAAAACTCATCTGATTTGCGGTTTCCCCAGCGATTGCGGGGGGTACGGCCAGCACTGCCATTGCCACGAGCATTACCGCCGCGCCTGGGAAAAACCGCCGCGCCAAGTGGATGTAAGCTGTCTGTAGCATCATTCGAGCCCCTTTCTCTACCATTGCATTAAGACCGGGCCAATGGCTCAGCGCCGGCTGCTACCCCCGTCCTCGCGGTCTTGTCCTTGGTCGCGGGAGCCATGGCTCTGCTCTTGCCGGCTGGCCCGGCCGCGCTCGCTGGATTGACGCTCGCTCCGGCCATTGTCCCGTGGTTCAAAAACCGTCTCGCGGCTGCGCTGGGGCTGGCCACGCTCGGCCGCTTCCCGCGCCCGTCGTTCATAGTCGGCAGGTTGCTGCACCTGTCGCTCCTGCTCAACGCGCTCCCGCTCCCGTGGCGCACGTTCGGTCCTTGGCTGTTCCTGGCGCTGCTGCTCAACCCGTTCCTGCGGAGCACGGTCAGTTTTTGACCGCTCCTGCCGCTGCCGGTCACGGTCGCCCGGCTCGAGCATCTGCTGTTGCCGTTTTTGTATCTCACGCTCGATGCGTTGCTGCTCCTGTCGGCTACGCTCGTATCGGGAACTGTCCTCCACGCGCCGCCCCTGATCAATCCTGGTGCGCTCCTCAGCCGGTCGGCTACCCGTCGCCTCCGACTCCCTCCGCTCGGGGTAGCCGCGGGTGGCGCCCCGGTAATCAGCGGGGCGATGCGGATATTGGCCATATTTGGTGGCGGTGTACTTGTCTGGGTAGGCGACTCCCCGCCGGTGAACGTGGGAGTGTTGCCATCGGCCCGGTTTTGAATGCCAGTGGTCGTATCTGACGTATCTCGGCCGCTGATATACATTGATGTAGATATAACGACTGGGCCAATCGAAATAACACCAGTCGCCGAAGGAAAATCCGAAATACACGCCCGGCCAGTACGAAATCCCGAAACCGAGACTGATCCTCACCCCCGGGGGCCCCCAGTAATACGGGTAATAGGCGGGATACCACCAGGGACCGTAGATGTAGAACGGATCATAGTATGGTACGTAAATGACCCTGGGATTCGCCGGTTCGATAATGATCGTCTCTTTTTCGACGATCACCTTCTGCTCCGGGGTGCTGATGAGATTGCCTTGGGCATAGGCCTTGGCCCGCAGTTCCTGGACCATGTCCATGACCTCGGCTTCCTGGGCGAGAAAAGCATTGCCGAGCCGGGTGGTCTCGGTAATCCTTTCGCTCATCAGGGCCAGAATCGCCGGGAAATGACAGAGGGCCTTGACACCGGGGTCCCACTCCTTTTCCAAGAGAGCCCGATCCAGTGCGTCGCCCTGCACTTCCGGGTTCTTCTTGACCCAGCGGTCAGCCTCGATCACTTCAATCGGATAAGTTGATGCCATCAGGATCTGCGACAGCAGCTTGTCGGGATAGAGGGCAATCGGTCCCAGCATCTGGGCGAGCTCCTCCTGGGAGAACCTTTCAGAAGCTGCCTGCTCCACCGGGGTTTGGGCCTGAGCCGGCTGCGGGGTCAAGGCCAGGGAGAAAAGCATCACCGAAATGATGAGCAATCCAAAGGTCAACCGGAAGAAGGTCGCTTTATTCATGCCGTACTCCTCAACGCCGGGACAGTACGGCTCGGTTTTGCTTTCGCGACTGGATGCGGATAAACGACGTGGTCTCGTTGTGCCCCCAGTTAGTTTACTGGATCTTTTCAACAATACAGCGACGCGCATGGCTGCCGTTACTTTGGCCATGGTTGTGTCTCCCGATTCTTCCACCGGACTTCACGCGGGTAGAGGTCTCGTGGCAACGCCACCCATGGACCGTTTCTGGTGCGTGCATATGACCACTGATCACTGTGGTAGTAATAATGAAAGCCGCCGTGGAAGTAGTACGGCTCCAAATCCAGGACCACGAGTGCCGGGAGCGGCGGCACCACCAAGCCCGGCCCTCCGGGTCCCGGCATCCAGATACACCCTGAAAGCAGGCCCGCTCCGAGCAATGCAAGCAACCGGTTTCTTTTCATAGATTTCCCTCGTTCTCTGCCGCAGCGTGGGACATCTCGGCTGTCAGTCTCTTAGACGAAGCCGGTTCAATGTGGTTTACTTTGCTCTTCATCTGCAAGAAGGGAGCGCTACCGTTTCCCGTTGGCTGCTGTCATCGCGGTTGACATCTGATCTGGTCTTTGTAATTCTTTATAAAGATTGATTCTTTAGCGAGGACAGGTGGCACCCTTTACCTGACGGTGGGCCAGTGAAAGAATTGCAACAGCGCCTCGACCAAATCCTCGCCAAGCTGCGCGCGCGCAGCTGCCGGATTACCCCGCAGCGGGTGGCGATTCTCAAGATTTTCCTCGGCAGCCAGGAGCATCCCGGCGTCGAGCAGGTCTATGCTAAGGTCAAGGCCAATTTCCCGACGACCAGCCTGGCGACGGTCTACAAGACCGTTCACCTTCTCAAGGAGATCGGCGAAATTCTCGAAATCGGCTGTGCCGACGGCGGCAACCGTTACGACGGCAACAAGCCCTACCCGCATCCCCACCTGATCTGCACCGACTGCAAAACCATCATCGACCCGGAGCTCCATCTTCTTGAGCAGCTCACCGCGGAGGTCGCCAAAACCTCGGGCTACCGGATCGTTTCCCACCAGCTCGACTTCTTCGGCATCTGCCCTGTCTGTCAGAAAAAGCAGTAATGGCTTCTTTTTTTGCCATCTATCAATAATTGTTCTCTATAGATATTGACAGAACCGAGACTCCTGCTAGAATGAGCCGAACCTAACTGATTCGTGAGGGCCGGTTTCGTCCCGCCCCCAGATAAACTGCAGGGAGAAGGCCATGTCCAGGAAGGCTGGCCAGTCGAAAATACCTGACCGCCCACAACGGCGCCCAGGTATTTTTCCACAAATAGAAATGATGTCACACAACGAAAGGAGCCAATTTCATGAGTGACGAAAGCAAGTGCCCGGTCACGGGCAGAACCAGCAAGCAGATCGCCGGTGGTGGCACCTCGAACCGGGACTGGTGGCCGAATCAGTTGAACCTTCACATTCTGCACCAGCATTCTGCCAAATCCAATCCGCTGAGAGAAGATTTCAACTACTCAGAAGAATTCAAGAAACTCGACCTTGCTGCGGTGAAGCAGGATCTCTATGCACTGATGACCGATTCGCAGGATTGGTGGCCGGCCGACTGGGGGCACTACGGGGGGCTCATGATCCGCATGGCGTGGCACAGCGCCGGCACCTACCGCACAGGCGACGGCCGCGGGGGCGCCGGGTCCGGCTCCCAGCGCCTGGCGCCCCTCAACAGCTGGCCGGACAACGGCAACCTCGACAAGGCGCGCCGCCTGCTCTGGCCGATCAAGCAGAAGTACGGCCGGAAGCTTTCCTGGGCTGATCTGATGATCCTGGCCGGCAACTGCGCGCTGGAGTCGATGGGCTTCAAGACCTTCGGTTTCGCCGGCGGACGCGAAGATGTCTGGGAGCCGGAAGAGGACATCTACTGGGGTTCCGAGGATGAGTGGCTGGGGGACAAGCGCTATAGTGGCGACCGGAAACTCGACAACCCACTTGCCGCCGTG
>JBFYXI010000075.1:0-3195 GCA_041310635.1 Desulfuromonadaceae bacterium
GTGCGCATCCGCTTTGCCGAGCAATTGGCGGAGGTGGCAACCGGGGTGGTCCAGCGCGAAGTGCCGGGCGCCAGCGAGCAACTCCCCAGCACGATCTTCGGTTTCGGCGGCGGCGGCTAAATCGCCGTGGACCCCTCCGATGCCAGCGGGACCAAGGCCTTTGAAAAGAAATTCCAGTTCGATGTCGCCGTCCGTGAGGGGCCGCCAGCCACGCTGATCGGCAACCGCGCCTACGTTCGCTTCGAACATCAGCTCGAGCCGCTCGGTTGGCAATTGGTCCGCAAGGTCCGGCAGATCTTCCTGAAGCGCTTCAATGTCTAGCCTGTCACTGGCCCAGCAGATCCCGCGGGGATTTTACCCGGAACGCCAGGCTCCGCTCGCCAAGAGCTGGGAGCGCTGGTTCGAGCGGGCCGTCACCGCCTTTCAGCCGGTGGTGAATGCTTCGAGCTTCCGTGCGCTCCTCGCCGCGGCCGATGCGCATGGCCGACTGCTGGCCGACATGGACGGCGCGGCCCTGCAGGCAGAAGTCCTCCGGCTCAGGCACATCCTGAACCGTCCGCGCTGGTCCTTGCCGGCCGTGGCCGAAAGCTTCGCTCTGGTCCGCGACCTGGCCGACCGCCTGCTCGACCAGCGTCACTACGACGTGCAGTTGCTGGGCGGCTGGATCCTGCTCAACGGCATGGTGGCGGAAATGGAAACCGGCGAGGGGAAGACCCTGACCGCGACCCTGCCGGCCTGCACCCTGGCCCTGGCCGGCATCCCGGTGCACATCATTACCGTCAACGATTACCTCGCCCGCCGCGATGCCGAGTGGATGCGGCCCATCTACACGTCGCTCGGGCTCTCGGTCGGGATCATCACCCACGGTTTGACCCCAGCGCAGCGGCAGCAGGCCTATGCCTGCGACATCACCTACTGCACCAACAAGGAATTGGTCTTCGACTATCTCAAGGATCGTCTGGCCTTTGGCCGCAAACCGGGCGATGTGCAGGCCTCCGTGCGTAAATTGCAGCGCGGCGGCGATACCCGGCAACTGCTGTTGCGCGGCCTGCCGTTTGCCATCGTTGACGAGGCCGACAGCGTACTGATCGACGAGGCGCGCACGCCGCTGGTCATCTCCGGGCAGGGGGACGGCAGTTACGAGAGTCAGGTCTACCGGCAGGCGGTCGAACTGGCAGGGCAATTGCGGGAGGGGGAGGATTTCATCATCGCAGTGGCGGGCCAGGAGGTGGCTCTGACTGCGGCTGGTCAGCAGCACCTGACCCGGCTGGTTGACGGCCTCGAGGCGATCTGGAGCGGCCAGCGGCGGCGCGAGGAGTTGGTGGTCCAGGCCCTCAATGCCCTGCACCTGTTCCAGTGCGACCGCGATTACCTGGTGCGCGACGGGCGGGTCCAGATCGTCGATGAATTCACCGGGCGCATCCTCTCCGACCGTTCGTGGGAACGCGGCCTGCATCAGATGGTCGAGGCCAAGGAAGGGTGCCGACTGACCGCGCAGAAGGACACCCTGGCCCGGATCAGCTACCAGCGCTTCTTCCGGCGCTACCATCGCCTGGCCGGGATGACCGGCACCGCCCGCGAGGTGACCGGCGAGCTGTGGTCGGTGTATGGCCTGCGCGTGGTCAGGGTGCCGACCAACCGGCCGGTATGCCGCCAGTTGCTCCCCTGCCGTCTCTATGCCGGGCGCGAGGAGAAGTGGCAGGCGGTGGTGGCGCGGATCGCCGAGGTGCATGCCGCCGGCCGGCCGGTGCTGGTGGGCACCCGCTCGGTGGAGGCGTCGGAGTACCTGGGCGGCCTGCTGACCACCCGTGGGTTGCCGCACCGGCTGCTCAATGCCCGCCAGGATCAGGACGAAGCAGAGATCGTCAGGCAGGCCGGCGCTCTTGGCCAGATCACCGTCGCCACCAATATGGCCGGACGCGGCACCGACATCAAGCTGGGCCCCGGGATTGCGGAGTTGGGAGGTCTGCATGTGATCGCCACGGAGCCGCATTCAGCCCGGCGGATCGACCGCCAGTTGTTCGGGCGCTGTGGCCGCCAGGGCGACCCGGGGAGCTGCGAACTGTTTGCCTCCCTGGAAGATGAAGTGCTGCACCCCTGGTACGGTACCGGCAAGCCGCTGGCGGCGTTGGCCCGACCGGTGTTCCGGGGTTGTGCGGCCGACGGGTTCGGACGGCGTTTGGTGAGCCTGGCGCAGCAGCGCCTCGAACGGCGCCACTTCCAGATGCGTGCCGAGCTGATGCACTTCGACGAGAGGATGGAACAGACGCTGGCCTTTGCCGGGTCGGCCTGACAGGAGGGTGTATGATGCGCTGGATGATGGTTTTGCTGATGCTCTGTGCGGCCGTGCTCGACCCGGTCCCGGTCGGGGCGGCCGGGATCGAATCGATCACCATGCCGCAGGCCGACATTTTTCTCGGTTTCGTTACCGGCGGACTGGTGGGTGAGATATTGGTCCGTGAGGGGGAGCGGGTCAGGAAAGGGGCACTGCTGGCGAGGCTGAACGACGCCGCGGAGCGGATCGAACTGGAACGGTTGACGGCCCTGGCTGAGGATACCACCCGGCTCGAAGCCGCCGAAGCCGACCTGGAGCAGAAACGCGCCGACCTGAAGAAGCTGCAACTGGCCAGCGAACAGGGCGCTGCGACCCGGTTGGAAGTCGAACATGCCACGCTGGCCGTGACCACTGCCGAACTGCAAGTGCGCATGGAAAAATTTCAACGCCTGCAGCATCTGCAGAATCGCGATGGGCTGAAATCCAAGCTGGAGCGCATGCAGATCATCAGCCCGGTCTCCGGAAGCGTCGAGGAGATCAAGATCGAGCCCGGCGAATCGGTGGAGCCTCTGGTGCCGGTGATCCGCGTTGTGCAGAACGATCCGCTGTGGATCGACGTGCCGGTGCCGCTGGCCCAGGCCCGTGAACTCAAGGGCGGCTCCCGGGTCAAGGTGTCCTTTCCGGAGGCCGGTGCCGATCCGGTCCAGGGACGGGTGATCTTTGTCGCCTCGGTCGCTGATGCCGCCAGCGATACGCGCCGGGTGCGGGTCGAGGTGCCCAACCCGAAGCGGCGCCTGGCCGGCGAGCGGGTGCTGGTCGACGTTACGCAATAAGCGGAAAGGGTTGCCGACCATGAAACCGGGGATGTTTTCTAGGGGGCTTTTTGTCGGGTTCGGCGGGCTAATCCTTGCGATGGGGTG
>JBFYXI010000093.1:0-5524 GCA_041310635.1 Desulfuromonadaceae bacterium
AGTTGCCGGTCGGTCAGAGACCGGACGGGCCGCCTTTCAAAAGCGAGGAATAACGTGCGCAGAACCAAGATCCTGGTCGTTGATGACGAGCACCTGATTCGCTGGTCGCTGGAACAGTCGCTGCGCAAGCAGGGGTACGAGGTGCTCATGGCCGCCTCCGGCGAAGAGGCGCTGAAAACCATCCAGGAAGATTCCCCCGACCTGGTTCTGCTCGACATCCAGCTTCCCGGCATGGACGGCCTTGAAGTCCTGTCCCGCGCCAAGGAGGTCGATGAAGAGCTGATTGTCATCATGGTGACGGCGCTGGGCGTGCTGGAAACCGCCGTCAAAGCCATGCGCATGGGGGCTTACGACTATATCAACAAGCCGTTCAACCTCGATGAGCTGTCGATCATCGTACGCAAAGCCCTCGAGACCAGCAGCCTGCGCAAGGAAGTCGCCCAGCTGCGGTCGACGCAGAGCAAAAAGTACGGGATCGACCAGATCATTGCCAAGAGCCGCTACATGCAGCAGGTGCTCGACATGGTGCGCAAGGTCGCCAAAAGCGATGCGAGCACCGTCCTGATCCAGGGGGAGAGTGGTACCGGCAAGGAGTTGATTGCCAAGGCCATCCATTACGAAAGCGCCCGCCAGAGCGATCCGTTCATGGCCATCAACTGCGCGGCGGTTCCCGCCACCCTGCTGGAAAGCGAGCTGCTGGGCTACGAAAAGGGCGCCTTTACCGATGCCAAGTCGCAGAAAAAGGGACTCTTCGAAACGGCTGACGGCGGCACCATCTTTCTCGACGAGATCGGCGACATGGAAATGGGGATGCAGGCCAAGCTGCTGCGTGTTCTCGAAGAGCGTTCCTTCCGCCGGGTTGGCGGGACCAAGGAGATCCCCGTTGACGTGCGCATCGTTTCGGCGACCAACCAGGATCTGCTCAAGAAGATCGAGGCCAAGGAGTTCCGCAACGATCTCTACTACCGTCTGCAGGTCATCCCTATCTATCTCGCGCCATTGCGCGAGAGGCACGAAGACATCATGCCGCTGGTCGAATTCTTCATCGGCTATTTCAATCGAGAGTTCGGCAAAAACGTCAAGGGTGTTTCCAAGATGGCCCGCAAGTTTCTCGAGGAATACTCCTGGCCGGGGAACGTCCGGGAGCTGCGCAACATCATCGAGCGGGCCATCATCCTCGAAAGTGAAGAGGTGCTGATGCTCGACCACCTGCCGCGGGAGTTGATTTCCCGCGCCGGGGAGACCGGCAGCGGTAGCCCTCTCAATTTCCGCATCCCTCCCGAGGGGATCGATATCGAGGATATCGAACGCGAGCTGATCCGCCAGTCGCTGGAAATGGCCGAAGGCAACCAGTCGAAAGCCGCCAAGCTGCTCAACCTCGGCATCGATGCCTTGCGCTACCGAATGAAGAAATTCAATTTTCTGAGCTGATCCGGCCGCCGGCGTCCCCAGCCGGACAGGTCGCGTCAAGCCAGGAGCCCCGTTCTCCGCAGCTGGCGGAGAGCGTGAGTGCCTCCCCGCCGCGGCGCCGGTGTCCGGCTCCCAAAGCAAAAGGAGGGTCTGCCCTTGCCTTTAATCGCCTGCGCCGACCAGGGCAGCGGCCCGGCTGTCGTGCTGATCCACGGCTTTCCTCTATGCCGGCAGATGTGGCAGCCCCAGGTCGAGGCCCTGCGACTGGCCGGCTACCGGGTGGTTGCCCCGGATCTGCCGGGGTTCGGCGCATCGGCACCGCTGACCGGTAAAGTGACGATGAGTGCCTATGCCGATGAGCTCATCGCCCTGCTCGACCACCTGGGGGTCGCAACCGCGGCAGTGGGCGGCATGTCGATGGGTGGCTACGTATTGCTCGACCTGGTGGCCCGTTATCCGCAACGCGTGACGGCGGCACTGTACCTGGTCACGCGCGCCGCCGCCGACGATGCTCCCGGCAGGGCGCGGCGCAGCGAATTGGCAGAGGCGGTGCGCGGCGGCGATCTGCGGTTGGTGCCGGACGCGTTCGAGCAGTTGCTGTTTGCCCCGGCCACCCTGAGGCAGAAACCGGAACTGGTCGACAAGGTAAGGTGCTGGATGAACGCCGCCTCGCCTGAAGGGGTGGTGGCTGCTCTGCTGGCGATGCGCGACCGCAAGGACTACCGCGCTCTGCTGCCAAGCCTGCGGGTGCCGGCGCTGGTGGTCGGCGCGGCCGAGGATGTGGCCATTCCGCCGGCTCATGCCGTCGCCCTGGCCGCCGGACTTCCGACTGCCGAACTGCACATCATTCCCGCCGCCGGCCATATGGCCAACCTTGAGCAGCCCGAGGCGTTTAGCCGGGTGCTGCTGAATTATCTGCGGAACCAGACACTCATTTGACCCAGAACAATACTGTTCCACGTCAATCCTGTGCCGTCAGCGCCTCGATGATCGCCCGGCAGAAGGCCGGCAGGTCGGACGGCACCCGGGCGGTGATGAGATTGCCGTCGCGCACCACCTCGGCGTCGAGGTAGATTCCCCCGGCATTCTCCAGATCGTCGCGAATGGCAAAGAAGCCGGTCACCTGTTTCCCCGCCAGACAGCGCGCCGAGCAGAGCAGCCAGCCGCCGTGGCAGATAGCAGCGACGATCTTGCCGGCCGCGGCCGCTTCCTTCACCAGACTGACCATCGGTGCATGCCGGCGCATGTGGTCAGGAGCATAGCCGCCGGGGATGATTACGGCGTCGAAGTCGGCTCCCCGTACCTGGCCGGCCTGCAGGGTGACATGCACCGGGTAGCCGTGCTTCGAGGCGTAACTCTCCTTGCCGGCCCCGATGATTTCCACCTGCGCCCCCGCTTCGCGGAAGCGCAGCAGCGGATACCACAGTTCCAGTTCTTCGTACTGCTGTTCTGCCAGCACCGCAATCTTCCTGCCGAGTAACTGCATAAAATCTCCTTCCTGTTCAGCTCGATGGCGACAGTAATTGTTCGCGACAGCTGTTTCTGCCTTGCCGCGGGCCCTCATGCCAAATCAGCAAGCTGGATAACGTTTGAGATACTCCGCCACCCGGACTTTGCGCCGGGTATTCTCGGAACTCATGTAGCGTACCGAGCCGAACACCGGCCTGATCGGTCCCCAGGGGCGGTCGTAGCGACCAAGGCACCAGAGGATGCCGGTGGCTGAATTAGGGTCGCGGCCGTCCAGAGCGTAACGGTCGTTCAGTTCCACCATGACCTGCAGGGCCGCCTCGGGGGTCGGGCTCCACTCGAGGATCTTTTTCCCCCAGAGCATGCGCAGGTAGTTGTGCATCGTTCCCTCCCGCAGCAGTTGGCGCTGGGCGGCGTTCCACAGGGGGTCGTGAGTGGCCGCCGCGCGGAGTTCGTCGAGGGTGTAGCAGTAGCGACGGGGATCATGGGCATGGCTGGCAAGGGTCTGCTGCGCCCAGGCCGGGAGGTTGGCATAAACCGGAGTGCCGACCTGATGAAAACAGGCGTTGTAACCAAGCTCCCGCCAGGTGGCCAGCTGGTCGAGAAAGGCTTCGGCGCTGGCACTCATTCCCCACCACCCCTCACGCCGCCCGTCCGGCCGGTCTGACAGGTCTTGCGGAACCCAGCCCTCCTGCTCGGTTACGGCTGTGAATATCTCATGGGCACCGAGGTGGCCGAAGTGCAGATAGGGAGAGAGGCCGCTGGCGGCATCCAGGTCGGGATGATTGCGCTCCTCGGCATAGCGGGGCAGCTGCTCGGCGATGAAACGGCCCAGCCGGGCGTGGGCCGCTTGCTGGCCGCCGCTCGTCCCGGTTGCCGGGATGCTGTGGTCGATCGGCAATCCCCTCGGCAGTGCGCAGCATCCGCCGAGCAGCTCCAGGTCGGCGGCCGGCCAGCGCCGGGTGATGGCGATCGGCAGCGGGGTCGGCGGGATCAGCGGCAGGCCTGCCAGGGGATCGGTTGCCGGCGGTTCGGCGAGATGGGCAGGCAATACCTTGTGCAGCAGGCGACGGAAGGCATAGGCGGTGGCAAACGACCGCCCGGCGGCGCGCAGCGGCAGCAGGCCGTTGCCGTCCACGGCCACCAGCCGGACCGGCAGCTGTTCACCCGCGGCGGCGATCATGGCCGGCAGGAAAAACGCCGGGAAATCGTCGGTGACCACCAGGCAGGCATGAGCCGATAGTGCGGCGAGCAGCCCTTTTCCGGCTCCGGCCACCGGTTCAACATAGGGGTGGTAGACAACTCGGCCAGTCAGCGCCCTGGCATTGTCCGCCATGCCGTCGAGCAGAAAACGGTGCAGCCGTGCCGAGGCATAAGGGTAGTCGCAACGCAGCGCCTCGAGAATGACCAGCGGCCGACCCAACCGGGCGGCCTCGGCGGCGGCATGCTGCAGAGCGAAGTTACTGCGGGTGCGGCGGGCGGCGATCATCCAGTAGAGGACGAATTCGCCATCGGGACGAAGGGGAGGCTGGTTGACGACACGCAGGCGTAGGGTGGGGACGGGTATCATATTTCTGGAATAACTCTGAGGCAGAAAGACCGAGACACAGGGTGGTCAGTATTCGATTCTTCTGTGCCGCCCTGAATTTTTTTTTTGGCATTCTCGTTAGACTATAGCAGATGAATTCCGGAGTATGTTAAGAGGTTGGCGTGTATTCCAAAAAGAGAGGCCATCGACGATGACAGAAAAAATCCGCATCGGTATCAGCAGCTGCCTCCTCGGTGAAATGGTGCGCTACGACGGCGGCCACCAGCTCGATCGCTACCTGCGCGACACCCTTGGTCAGTACTTTGAGTACGTGCCGGTCTGCCCGGAGGTGGAACTGGGCTTGCCGACGCCGCGCGAAACCCTGCGTCAGGTCGAAAGTGCCGAAGGCCCGCGCCTGGTGTTCTCGCGCTCGGGGGAGGATCTTACCGACCGGATGCTGGCCTGGGCCGAAAAGCGCGTGGCGGAGCTGGAGCAGGAAGGCCTCTGCGGTTTCATCTTCAAGGCCAAGTCGCCCTCCAGCGGCATGGAGCGGGTCAAACTCTACGACCGCAACGGCGTCCCTGCCAAAAAGGGGGTGGGGCTGTTCGCCCGCACCTTCATGGAGCACTTCCCGTTGCTGCCGGTAGAGGAAGACGGGCGGATGCACGATCCGCATCTGCGCGAGAACTTTGTCGAATGCGTCTTCGTCTTCAAGCGCTGGCGGGACTTGCGCAACGCCGGGGGAACCGCCGCCGGCTTGGTTGACTTCCACACTCGCCACAAACTGCTGCTCCTCAGCCACAGCCCGGAACTTTACCGGGAAATGGGCAAGTTGGTGGCGCAGGCTGGAACGACGCCTCTGAACCAACTCTACGGAGCCTACCAGGAGCTGTTGATGAAGGCCATGCGCCTGCACGCCTCGACCCGCAAACAGGTCAATGCCCTGCACCATATGCTGGGCTACTTCAAAAACCAGCTCTCTGCCGACGAAAAGCAGGAAGCCCTGGAACTGATCGACCATTATCGATCCGGTGCCGTACCGCTGGTCGTGCCGATCACCCTGCTCAACCATTACGTGCGCAAATACCGCGAAGCGTACCTGTCCCGCCAGGTTTATCT
>JBFYXI010000096.1:0-7227 GCA_041310635.1 Desulfuromonadaceae bacterium
CTGGCCGATGACGTCAGCGCCGGGGGGGAGCGCAAAGGCCTGGCGTTCGAGGGCCTGCTCGGGCTGGGCGGGGGACAGCCACGCCTGCTCCTGGGCCCGCTGGAGGACGGCGCAGCCCGGCAGGAACAGCAGGAGGGCGGCTAGGGCGACGAGCCTTAGCCGGTGACAGGCGGATGACCGGGCAACGCTGCGGCGCATGGTGGAATGCATCCCTTCCCTCGACAATCAGGATCGGCCGCCCGGCGGGTGCCGGTGGCCGCACTTATCGGAAAGACACTACGCGGCCGGGAGCTGCCTGCCTAGGTAGGGATGTACGGTTTTCCCGGGGGAATCCGGCAGGTGCCGACTGTGCAAATGCACACTCGCAACGCTGACCCCCCGCTTCATGCCCCGGCCTGGAGGAATCAACGATGTCGCGGATTCCCGGAGCCTCTGAACAAACTGGCATGCATCAAGGCACGGCCGGCTGCTGCTCCGCAAAACACCGCGCGTAGTCGCTGCACTCTCCGCAATCGGGCGTCGTGCACATCACCCCGCCACTCTGCTCGCATAACTTCTTGTAAAGGAAACGCTTCCAGCGCATCCCCCGGGTGTTGTCGCTCATCAAGGCAGGGAGGTGGCGACTGATGGCGGCCGTCAGCTCGGTGCGGGCAAAGAGTCCCATGGCTCGCCAGAGATGGCCGGGGTGGGCTGTGCGTGCCGCAAGAATGTGCGCCAGCCAAAGAGCTGGCGGCGGGGTGCGGCCGTCGGCGCCGGCGGGCAGGTAACCGACAAGCAGGTCGCGGATATCGCCGTTGGTCAGGGGGGGGGACTCGCCGGTCGGGAGGGCAATGGCTTCGAGGTCGGTCAAGGCCACGGCAGGGAAGTAGCTCTGCAACAGGTTCTCAAAGTCCGCAGGGCGCAGGCCGAGTGTCGTGGCGATGCCGTAGGGTTCTCCGGCGGCGACGGCCAGCACGCAGGCGAACAGATGGCGGTCCTCCGGTGCGGCGCCTGGCGGCGACGGGCTGTCGATAAGCAGGCGATAAGCCTGGTTGTCCAGGGTGACGCGCGGGGTGTGGTCGTCTTCTGCCGCGAGAGTTGCCGCCACGGGACGCTGCCCGTTGCCGGCGCTTTCAACCGCGGCCCTTAACGCTGCGGCCGCCAGTTCCGCACAGTAGCTGCGTTCCGGCGGCAGGCCGCCGAGAGCGGCAGCGATGGCCTCGGGGTCGATGTCGACAAGCTCAGCGAGCGGCCGGCCTTCGGCCAGGTCCGCCGCCGCGGCACAGGCGGCGATGGTGAAACCGCAGCCGAACACCTGGAAGCGCACGGTGGCGGCGCGGCGGTCATGCACCCGCAGGGCGAAGCGCACCGCCAGGCGCCGGCCGGCCTCACCCGCGCCGAGACCGATTTCGCCGGTGCCGTCGGCGTCGGTGAGCACGCCGGCGCGCCGGTCGTCGGCGGCCCAGCCGCGGATGGTGTCGGTGTATGCTGTCATAAACACCTCGCCCTGCGCATCCGCTCCGCTGCGTTCGCGACCTCGCAGAGGAAATAGGCGCCACCCTCGTAGAGCAGGTCGCTTTTCAACTGGTTGCCAAGGGTCTCCCAGTCGGGGAAGCCGCGCACCACAACGCCCTTGTGATAACGGTGGGCCAGGTCCTCGACGTGGCCATTGCCGATAATCAGGTCGTATGCGTCGTGCAGTTCCTCGGCGTCTTCGAGGTCGCCGACCATCACCAGGTCGGCAGGGAGGCCATCCAGTTGCGGGGCGGCGACGGTTGCGATGGCCACCGCGACCTTCGCCCCCGCCTCGCTGAGCAGATGGCAGGCTCCAGCCAGAAAGTCCGGTTCGCCCACAGCCAGGATCCGAGTCTGGCCGAGGGCGAAGTGGCAGTCGAGCATGGCATCCTGCAGGCGCTTGCGCCAGCGGACGATCTCCGCGCCGGGCCGTGCGGCCCCGGTCTCGATGAGCAGCCGCTCGGCCAGCAAATCGGCGGCCGGCAGCCCGCACAGATGGGGAAAGTGCAGGTGGCGGATCGTCGGGTTCTTCCGCAGCAGGGCCTGGACGCAAGGCAGCATCGATTCGCCGACGCTCACGGCGAGCCCGGCATTGGCGATGGCGCGGATTTCCCCCAACGAGATCCCGCCGCTTGAAAGGGCGCTCTGCTTTTCGCCGAGGTGGCCATCGAGGCTGGTCGAGAGGTCCGGGATGGCCAGCACCTCGTAGCCGAAGGCCGCGATGAAGGCCTTGATCTTTTCGACCTCGAGGGGCTGCAGCGAGACATGCGGCAGCAGCACCACCTTGTTGACGTCGCTGACGGCGGCCGGTTCGGTCAGTTGCTCGATCAGCGCCCTGACTGCCAGCGCCCAGCCGCTCTCCAGCCCGCCCTCGTAATCCGGGGTATTGACCCACACCAGCGGATAGTCGACCTTCGCGGCGACGCCGCGGAGGTCATCCCCCTTGGTCTCGGTCAGGCCGGTGGTGTACAGGCCGATGAGTGCCGGGGCGCTCTTGCCGGCGATGTTCTTCACCGCCTCGACGATGTTCCAGTCCCCGCCGTCGAGGATCGCGGTGATGTCGGTGACCGCGGTCGTCTGGATCGGGATCGGTTCGCAGAAGTGGCGGGTAAGATAGACCTTGGCGAGAGAGGTGCACCCCTGCGCCCCGTGCATCAGCGGCATGCAGCGGTCGACGCCAAGGAAGGCCAGCGTCGCCCCCAGCGGCTGGGAAAGCCGGATCGGGTTGACGTGCAGCGGCTTGGCCGGGTTGCGATTCACCTCTCCCATGGGGCCCTCCGGGCGACGTTGCGGAACACCGGAGTCTGCAGGGCGTTCTTCAAGTCCTCGGCAAGATTGAACAGCCCCCGGTAGCCACCGTAGCTCTTTTTCTTCTCCTGGTTGACGTCGGCGAAGGCGATCCCCTTCTTCAGGGCCGTGTAGAGACTGCGCCCCCCGGCCAGCAGCAGGTGCGCGCCGGTTTCGTCGATGATCCTGGCCTGTTCCTGCCCCGGCTTGGTCATCAGCACAGCGCTCGGCCCCAGGTATGCGCGGGCCTTTTCACGATCCGCCTCGGTGGATTTGCCGACGGCGGTCGCCACGACTTCGAAACCCAGATCCTGCAGCGCCGAGGCGATCGACCAGGCCTTGTTGCCGCCGGTATTCAACACCGCCTTCTTGCCGCGGAATATGTCCCGATAGGGGGCGAGCCGCGCGTCCAGGGCCGACTCCTCGCGGTCGATCAACGCTTCGGTGCGTTCAATCAAGGCGGCATCGCCCAAGGCCCGGACGATGGCGCGCAGCCCACTTGAGGTATCGCGCCGGCCGTAGAAGGAGACCGAGACCGACGGGATGCCGTAGCGTTCCTCCAGCTTGCGGGTCAGCGACACCAGCGACTTGGCGCAGACCAGCACGTTGAGCCTGGCGCGATGGGCGGTGCGGATCTGCGCCACCCGGCCATCGCCGCTCAGGGTCGAGAGGATGCGGATGCCGAGTTCCTCCAGGAGCGGCGTGTACTGCCACATGTCGCCGGTGACGTTGTACTCGCCGATCAGGTTGATGTCGAAGGGGGTGGTCTCTTCCGGCTCGAGGGTCCCGATCAGATGCTTGAGAACGGCCTCGCCGCCCAGGCGGCTGCCGAGGTTCTTGCTGCCGACGAAGCCGGGGGCGTGCACCGGAATGATCGGCAGGCCGTGGCGCAAGGCGGCTTCCCGGCAGACGCCGTCAAGGTCATCGCCGATCAGGGCGGTGACGCAGGTGGCGTAGACGAACACTGCCTGGGGGGCATAGCGCGTGACCAGGTAGTCGATGGCCTGCGCGAGTTTCTCCTCGCCGCCGAAGATGACGTCGTTGTTGGTGACGGCGGTGGTGAACCCCATCCGGGTGAGATCGCGGCCGCGCCAGCTGGTCAGGGTGGCGCGTGTCTCCCAGGAGGTGCCGAGACAGGTGAGGGGGCCGTGCACCAGGTGGGCGGCGTCGGCGTAGGGGAAGAGGGAGATCTGCGCCCCCTCGAAAGCACACCCGCCGGTGGTCGCGCCCGGCGTCGGGGCGTTGCAGGCGCTCTTTTTCGCCGGACTGTGGGTGCAGGCGCTCTCGTTGAGCAATTCGCGGATGTTCGGTTTGTCTCCCATTGGGCGCTCCTGTCCGGGGCCGTGCGACATCGCACCGCGTCGGTTCCGTCGCGCCATTGGGAGGGAAACCTCGTCGACCTGTTTTGCAAGAGTTTTGCCAGACATGAAACAATCTGAAATCAGTGATCTTTGCCAGGATTCAAGAACGCCCCTGCGAGTTTACCGGACAAATTCCGGGCAGGATGCCTGTTTTTTCAGCACAGGTGGTCCGGAGCCGGGCGGGAATGGCGCTTTATCGCCGGGTTGCCCGACGGCATGGCTTTTGCTCACAATCCAGGCAGGCAATCACATGACGGTCGGCACCGTGGCCGGCCAGACCCGGCAACGACGCCCCTCGACCATTATGGTTGCGGGGTTTTTTTTGTTTCAGGTGGGAGGCAGCGATGCATGACAGGACCGAAAGCCGGATCATCATCGACGACACCACGCTGCGTGACGGCGAGCAGACCGCCGGGGTGGTCTTCTCCCTCGACGAGAAGAAGTCGATCGCCCGGCTGCTCGACGCCATCGGCGTGCCGGAGATCGAGTGCGGCATCCCGGCCATGGGCAAGGAAGAGCAGGCGTCGGTACGGGCCCTGGTTGAGCTTGGCCTCAACGCCCGGCTGCTCACCTGGAACCGGGCCTTGGTCAGTGACATCCAGGCGTCGCTCGATGCTGGCGTGGGCGCGGTCGACATCTCCCTGTCCGTGTCCGATATCCACCTCGAGCACAAATTGCGCAAGGATCGGGTCTGGGTGAAGGAGCAGCTCAAGGTCGCCCTCGGCTTTGCCAAGCAGCATGGCCTGTATGTGTCGGTCGGTGGTGAGGACGCCAGCCGCGCCGACCTCGACTTCCTGGTCGAACTCATGGGTATCGCCCGCGACCTGGGAGCCGACCGGTTCCGCTTCTGCGATACCCTCGGCATCCTCGATCCGTTGACCACCTACGCAACCGTCAGAACCCTGCGCTCCAAGGTTCCGGACCTCGACCTCGAGGTCCATACCCACAACGATCTCGGCATGGCCACCGCCAATGCCATTGCCGGGATTCGCGCCGGGGCGCGCTTCGTCAACACCACGGTCAACGGTCTCGGCGAGCGGGCCGGCAATGCGGCGCTGGAGGAGGTGGTCATGGCCCTCAAGCACGCCTGCGGCCTCGACCCCGGTGTCGACACCCGGCGCTTCGTCGAACTGTCGCAGCTGGTGGGACGGGCGAGCTGCCGGCCGGTCCCGCCATGGAAGGCCGTGGTCGGCGAGCGGGTCTTTGCCGTCGAATCCGGCCTGCATGCCGATGGCGTGCTCAAGTACCCCGGCAACTACGAGGGGTTCGATCCCGCCGAGGTCGGCCTCGATCGGCTGATGGTCCTTGGCAAGCATTCCGGCGGTCATGGGCTGCGCCACCGGCTGGCCACCCTCGATATTGCGCTGCCCGAAGGCGAAGAGCAGCGCGTTTTGAAGATGGTCCGCCGCCGCAGCCAGGAACTGAAGCGGCCGCTCAGCGACGGCGACTTGCGGGTCCTGATGGCGGAGTGCTGCCATGCCGCCTGACTGGCGCCGTGCCGGGGAGCTGTTCGGTTCGCCGTCAGAGAAGGATTGGGATTGTTTCAGGCAATGGGCAACCCTTGCCGGGTGGGTCGTGCCGGCGGTGGAACTGCTCCTCTACCGCCAGGAACTGGCCGACAGCGCCTTTGTGCTGCATGGGGAACCGCGCCTGCCGCTCGGGTTCGTCACGGTCTGCCGCCATCAGAAGCACAGTGCCTGGATCGGCAACCTGATCGTTGACCCGGCGCGCCGGGGGGAGGGCCGGGGACGGCGCTTGTTCGAGCACGCCCTGGGTTTTCTGGCTGAGCGAGGCACGGCGTCGCTCTGGCTGACCGCTGCTGCAGACGGGCTGCCGCTCTATGCCTCCTGCGGGTTTCGCGAGGTCGGCCGGGTGGAGCGCTGGAGATATCGCCGTGCTACCGCCCGGCCGGTCTCGGCGCCGGGCCTTGGCGGCGGCGAGCTCTATCCCCTGGTGCGGGCCGATGCCGCCGCCTGGGGGCATTCCCGGGCGGAACTGCTGACCATGCTGGCGCGCGGCGGGGAGATCCTCAGTTCCGGCCGTAGCGTGGCCTTGCTGCAGGCGGGCGACGGCCTGCGCGTCCTCGGCCCGTGGCTGTCAGCCGACCGTTGTCCCCGCGCCAATCGGGCCATTCTGGCGCGGGCTGGCGATGCCCTTGCTGCTGGCGGCGAGATCGCCGTCGATCTCCTCGGCGGCTCACCGGTGGGGACGCTGCTCGCTGCCGAAGGTTTCCGCCAGACCGGCGACACCGTGCTGATGCTGCGCGGCGATCCCGGCAAGGTGCAATTTGACAAAATCATGGCCCTGGCCAGCCTGGGGAGCATGGGATGACCGCCAAACGCGCACCGGTCCATGGCCCGCCATGGCCGTGACCCCCTTCAACCTCTGCAACCTGCCGCCCTGGGCCATCGCCTCGCGGCAGTTCAACCGGCATCCCCAGCCCCTGGAAATCCAGGGCGTCCGGCAGAGCCACCAGCGGCTGTTCGCCGCCCTTGAGGGGATCGAGTCGCGCCTGTCACGCGGCCAGAAGTTCCACGACTACATGGATGTGTTCTTCCAGTTGCACCAGTGGCAGAACGCCGACACCAGCAGCAGCCGCAAGAGTCTTAAAAACAGCTACCTGAGGTTTTTGCGCGGCTGGATGTTCGACAGCAACTCGCGCGAGGGCGCGGTGCTGAAAGGGTGGGTCGAGAGCCGTCTGGGACTGACCCCGACCTTCCACCGGGTGCCGATCGACGATGTGCACGGCGATGCCTACCAGGCTTATCAGGCCGAGCGCATGCAGGGGGTCGCCCGCACCAGTGCCCTCATGGCCCAGTTCGACCTGCTTTACGAATTCGTGCAGACCGAGCTGCACCGCAGCCGCCCAGTTCCGACGCATCTGCGCCTGTGGCGGGGCATCCACGATTTCAACGATCAGCGCATCATCGAGAAGTTGGGAGGGCGTCAGCACCTGGTGCGGCTCAACAGCCTGGTGTCCTTCACCACCGACTTCGAGCGGGCCTGGGAGTTTGGTTCCAAGGTCCTGCAGGCCGACGTGCCGCTGCCCAAGGTGTTCTTTTGCGGCGACCTGCTGCCGGCGGCG
>JBFYXI010000117.1:0-2841 GCA_041310635.1 Desulfuromonadaceae bacterium
AACAGCCACGAGTACATCACCCATCTGATCCAGGCGCGTGGCCGCCAACTCCCGCCGCCGAGTCCGCTTCAGTTGCTGCGTCGCCAGGATGTCCTGGACTTGGAGCTGCGGTACTTCCTGCAGCACTATCCCGCGCTGGTGGCCCAGGCGACCGGCGGCCTTAAGCGCGAACTGGCGCGTCTGCTCAAACCCACGCTGCTGGTGGTCGATGACCTGGCTATCTCCCGATCGACCAGTTCGCCGCCGACGGTCTGTTCCAGATGATCAGTCAGCGCTACGAGCGCGAACCACCGTCATTACCACCAACCGCGCCTTCAAGCAGTGGCCGGAAATCTTCAACAATGACAGCACCCTGACCTCGGCCTTGCTCGACCGCCTGCTCCAGCACGCCGAATCGGAGGTCATTGAGGGCTGCAGCTATCGCAGGCGCGACCAAAGCGACGCCGGATCCCCACCCGCCCCGCCACCCGCTCTTTGCCATCGCCGGTCACCTGACGTCCCCGGCGATGCCCACGCTCGCGGCCCTGGCACTCCCCTGCATACCCCATGACCGGTCCACTTTTACGTCGGCTGTTTTGGGCCAGTTGCGTGACGGCGCCGACAGTTAGCGTTCGGGTTGGTCGTGGCGTCTGAACGGCACACCAGGCTTGAGGCCGCGAAGCGCCCTCGCGGATGTGGAGTTGTGGCCGCGCAAGCCGTATTCGCCCCGCGCCTGGTTATGGGACCCAGTGCAGCACGTTTCGGATTACCGACCAGCGGGGCGGCTTGACGCTCCTCGCCGCATCTCCCAGCATCCAGTAACGGTACAAGGCGTCCACCGTTCCCTTCGCCTTCTCCTCGATGATCCAGGCGTCGAGCGTCTGCACGAGGGACTGGTTGCCCCGCGCCACGCCAAAGCCCTGCGGCGTGAAGACGGTCGGCTTGGGCACGACCAGGGTGAAGCGGGGATAGAGCAGGGTCCACGCGGCACCCTCCTCCGACAGGTCACCGATCGCGTCGACCTCCGGGAACCCCGACTCGAACACCTGCCGCTGAGCGCCGAGACCACTCAGCGGCACTAGGACCGCTTGCGGCAGCATGGACCTCGCGAAGGCGAACGCCTCCGGGTTCCCGGGAACGGCGATGCGGAGCGTCGCGCCGCGCTCGTGGATGGCATCCCAACTGTGGAAGGCGTGGCGCAGGTGATCGGGGACGATAAACCCGACCGACGAGGTGTATACCGGCACGGTCATGGTAAACGCCTCCATGCGCCGCGCCGAAATGCCCATGGTCGACGCATAGAGATCGCACACCCCGGCTTGGAGCAGGCGCGCCGCGTCCTCCTTGCCCTCGCCTTGCACCGGCAGGAACTCGAGCGGCAGTTCCAGGCTGCGGGCCATGCGGTGAACCAGCTCGATGTCGAACCCGACCAACTGGCCGTCGGCGTTGAAGAATGACGACGGGAAATCGTCGTTGACGTAGCAGACGCGCAGCACCCCCCGCGCGCGGATCTCTGCCATGTCCGCCGGCCCGGACGCCGCGGCACCGAGCGCTGCCGGCATCTCCCGATGGACCGTGGCCGGCTGCGGGTCCGCCAGCAGGTGCAGTTCCCGCAGGGCTTGATCCTTGGTGTAAGGGGCGACGACGACGTGGGTGTAGAAGGCGCGGATGCCGAGCAGCGCCCCGACCACCAGTGCCGCCGTGATCGCCGTGAAGCGGAGCAGGGGCAGCAGGCGGGGGCGCACCTGGCCCCGCAGCGCCTGAACGCCCACCAGCGCGGTCGCGCCGATTGTCATCACCGCAACCAGGGTGCTGAAGCGGGTGCCCAGAACGTCGATGGTGACAAAGAACTGAAACAGGTCGCGCGGCAGTTTGAGCAGGTCCAGCAGGAACTGGATCGTGAGGATGGTGCCGCCAAAGAGGCTCGCGAGCCCGGCAGCGATGAACAGCGGATACTCGGACAGGGGAACCGGCGACCCGATGTACCAGCCCGCGAACAGCACGAACGTCAGGGACAGGATATTGCCAAGACCGGGGATGTTGTACGCAGCCGGTATGAGGACATCCACCGTCGCGTGGGCCGCGTCGCCCTCGCCACCTTCCCGCTCCGCATCCAACAGCGTCTTGCACGCCGCGGCCAGCAGGGGCAGCACGATGATCACGCTACCCGCCGCGAAGGCGGTGATCAGGGGCCCGCGCAGAGCGCGCATCAGGTCCGCGTAGCGCAGCGGCGTGACGAGCGTGATCAGCCCCGGCAATACCCAGAAGCTCAGGATGATCGCCATCGTCATGTAGACGACGGCGTAGACCTGAAGGCGTTCGAGTTCCTCCAGGTTCAGGGTGCCGGCCGCGCTGGCGGCCAGGGCGAAGACCCCATAGGGCGCGAGCCTGGCGATGAATCCGGTCACCGCCATCAGCGCCTCCGCCAGCGCGGCCAAGGGCTCCAGCAGGGACTGCTTGTTCCTTACCCCGATCAGCGCGACGCCGATCAACGCGCGGAAGACCACGATGGCGGGCATCACCGCGTTCGCCAGCGACGCGAAGGGGTTCGCGGGATTGTAGAGTTTCAGGAAATCGACTGGCTTGGCTTCCTCCACCTGGCTCGTGCTGAAGAATGACGCCGACGCCCAGTCCGGGAAGGCAAGCGGCGTGAGTAGCAGGACCACAACACCGATGCCCCAGAGCACGAGCAGGACGCCACCGGCCTTGAGGCCCAGCATCTTGGCATCGTCAAGCGTGATCCGGCCCAGCGCCGTAATCAGCGAGGCGACGATATAGGGAATCACCGCCACCTGCAGCAGCATGATGAAGGCGTCGCCCACGGTCTTGAGGGCGTGCGTCAGTTCGCCGAAGAAGACCCCA
>JBFYXI010000081.1:0-6477 GCA_041310635.1 Desulfuromonadaceae bacterium
TCAATTTGGCCGGTTCCCGATGGTCGCCAGCGCAGGCCTCCGCCTGCGCGCCGTAAGGGCCCGGTCGTCCTCCTGCCGCCCCTGCACCGGTCCCCCGACCGTGGCCATCCCCGCTGTTCCCCTCGCAATAATACGCGTGCGAAAATTCTTAACCGGCATTTTATTGTCAATTTAAAAAAACATATTTTAATGTTTTTCTTGGAATTATAAATTTATTTATAAAACAATAGATCAGACAAAAACATAGCTTAAATACTTGTTTCTAATGGCTTAATTTTTGCGGCAGCGGGTTTTGTAAAAAACTGTTGACAACAATAAAACAACGTATTACTTTTCTGTCGACTTGGCAGTTCAAGGGCTCTTGCCAAACAGTGTTTTTGCAGATGGAAAGGACCAGGGAGCATGCCGCGGGCAACGCCGTTGTCTTGTCGTCGCAAAAGCGATTATGCCGTGCACTCGGTGGAGAACGCTCTGGACCTGCTCGATGCCATCTGTGATGAGGGCGGGGAGGCCCGTGTTTCGCAGCTCAGCCAGCGGCTCGGCATGAGCAAGACCAGCGTGTTCCGGCTGCTGGCGACCTTCGAGGGGCGTGGTTTCGTCGAGCGCAGCGACGATTCCCTCAAATATCGCCTCGGCTTGTCGGCCTGCGAGATGGGACAGAAGATCATCGCCCGCATGGGGGTGTTGCGCAAGGCGCGCCCGGCCATGGAGCGCCTCGCCCGGCAGTGCAACGAGTCGATCTATTTCATGGTACGGCGCAACGATGATCTGCTGATGCTCGACATGGTCGACAGCCCTCAACAAGTGAAGATCGCCCCACTGACCGGTCGGCGCTTCCCTCTGGCGGCAACACCGGCGGGGCGGATCTTCCAGGCCTTCGGCGCGCGGCCGGCAGTCGACAACGGTAAAGCCCCGGAGGAGAAGCCGCCGCCGGTGGCGGAGGAACTGGCGGTCATCCGCCGCCGCGGCCTGTGTGTTGACGAGCACGGCTTCGGCGAGGGAGTGACCTGCTTGGCGGTACCGCTGCTCAATGCCAAGGGGGAGGTGGCGGCGGTCCTGGCGCTGCTCGGCCCGGCTTTCCGCATGTTGCCGGCGCGGATCGATGGCGAGTTGCTGCACCCGCTGCGCGAGGCGGCTGCCGTGATCTCAGCGGGTTTCGGCTACCTCGGCGACTACCGGTACCTGGAAAGCAGTTGCTAAATTTTGTGGTACATTTTACCAGATGTTGCGGAGGGCGTCGGGGAGCCGCCGCCTAGGCTCGCAAGTGATCGATACAACCAAGTTTTTCGGAAAGGAGGTGCGATTGGCACATTTCTTATGTGGGTTGAGGCTGGGTGATCAATAACCTTTGCAAGGAGTGTCTTATGCAAGACGACAAAGTAAAAATGCAGGCGTACTGGAAAGAAAATCTGACGTACATCACCATTTTGCTGTCCATCTGGTTCGTGGTTTCCTACGTGTGCGGCATCCTGATTGCCGACCCGCTCGATGCCATGTCGATCGGCGGGTTCAAACTCGGCTTCTGGTTCGCCAACCAGGGCTCGGAAGTGATCTTCGTCATCCTGATCTTCGTCTACGTCTGGCTGATGAACAACCTCGACAGGAAGTACGACGTCCACGAGGACTAGAGACCACCAACTAACCTGATAAAGGATGGATATTATGGGTATTCTTGCCTGGACTTGGATCATCGTGGGCGCGAGCTTCGCGCTCTACATCGGCATCGCCTTCTGGGCGAAGGCCAAGTCGACGGCCGACTTCTACGCCGCCGAGCAGTCGGTCCACCCGATCCTCAACGGCATGGCCACCGGCGCCGACTGGATGTCGGCGGCCTCGTTCATCTCGATGGCCGGCCTGATTTCGTTCCTCGGCCGCGACGGCTCCATGTACCTGATGGGCTGGACCGGCGGCTACGTGCTGCTGGCCATGCTGCTCGCCCCGTACCTGCGCAAGTACGGCAAGTTCACCGTGCCGCAGTTCATCGGCGACCGCTACTATTCGCAGAGCGCCCGCGTCATCGCCCTGTGCTGCGCGATCTTCGTCTCCTTCACCTACGTCGCCGGGCAGATGCGCGGCGTCGGCATCGTCTTCGCGCGCTTCCTGGAGATGGACATCAACACCGGCGTGATTGTAGGCATGGCCCTGGTCTTTCTCTACGCCACCATGGGCGGCATGAAGGGGATCACCTACACCCAGGTGGCCCAGTACGTGGTGCTGATCATCGCCTACATGATCCCGGCGATCTTCGTCTCGATCATGCTGACCGGCAACCCGATCCCGCAGCTCGGCTACGGCTCGGCGATCTCCGCCGGCGGCGCCCAGATCCTCGGCGACGCCTCGGTCCAGGGCAAGTACCTGCTCGACGTCGTCGACGGCCTGCACAAGGACCTGGGCTTCGCCGCCTACACCTCCGGGCAGCGGCCGATGATCGACGTGTTCTTCATCACCATCGCGCTGATGGTCGGCACCGCCGGCCTGCCGCACGTCATCATCCGCTTCTTCACCGTGCCCAAGATCCGCGACGCGCGCTCCTCGGCGGGCTACGCGCTGATCTGCATCGCCATCCTCTACACCACCGCCCCGGCGGTCGCGGCCTTCGCCCGCGTCAACTTCATCAAGACCCTGCACAACGTCGAGTACGCGCAAGCCCCGTCCTGGTTCAAGAACTGGGAGAAGACCAAGCTGGTGGCGTGGAAGGACAAGAACGGCGACGGCGTGATGCAGTACGCCAAGGGCGCCATCACCGATGACAAGAGCGCCAACGAGCTGAAGATCGACAACGACATCATCGTGCTGGCCTCCCCCGAGATCGCCAAGCTGCCCAACTGGGTGGTGGCCCTGGTGGCCGCCGGCGGCCTGGCCGCCGCGCTCTCCACCGCCGCCGGCCTGCTGCTGGTCATCGCCGCCGCGGTCTCCCACGACCTGCTGAAGAGCTTCCTCACCCCGAACATGACGGAAAAGCAGGAACTGCTCGCCGCCCGTATCGCCGCCGGGGTGGCGGTGTGCATCGCCGGCCTGTTCGGCATCTACCCGCCGGGCTTCGTGGCCCAGGTGGTGGCCTTCGCCTTCGGTCTGGCGGCGGCGTCGTTCTTCCCGGCGATCATCATGGGCGTGTTCAACCGCAAGATCAACGTCTACGGGGCCATGACCGGCATGATCGTCGGCATCGTCTTCACCGCCGGCTACATCATCTGGTTCAAGTTCATGAACCCGGCCTCCTACAACGTGGCGGCCAACTGGTGGTTCGGCATCTCGCCGGAGGGGATCGGCACCGTCGGCATGTTCCTGAACTTCATCTGCGCCTGGGTGGTTTCCAAGTTTACGCCGGAGCCGCCGATGGAGGTGCAGGAACTGGTTCTGAGCCTGCGCTATCCCGGCAAGAACGTGCCGAAGGCCTCCAGCCACTGACGTCCGGCTGTTGACTGCAGTGCAATCGTCGTTCGGCGGCTGCCCATCACGGGCAGCCGCCTTTTTTCGACCGGGGTGCGGGTCCTGGCGGCCAGGCTCAGCCCTTGTCGTCGAGGGCGGATCCCGGCAGTCGCGCGAAACCGTGCTGTCCGGCCGCCCATAAAAATTTTATAACATCGTTTTGGCAATACCTAAAGGAGTTAATCGCATGGAAAGATTAGCGGCTGAGATGCAAGATAAATCGTTGTTTTATCGAGAAAAGCTTGCTGATTTGCTTGACCGAATGCCGCTGCCTATGCTAATGGAACATGCTATTGAATTAGTCCGGTGTTGTGACTGGCGCTGCAATACGAGCGGATACAGCGGCGCATCTGGCCGCGGCAAGCCCCTGCGGATTGGTCCATGAGAGCGAAAATTGCCACCTTTGTCATCATGATGCTGTTCTGGGTGACGATGTCGGGGATGTTCGACGCCTTCCACCTGACCCTCGGCGTGATCTCCTGCCTGCTGGTCGCCCACTTCAGCCATGACATGCTCTTCCCCGAGGGGGAACACTCCTGGTGGCGCGACCTTTTCGGGCTGGCTTGCTACTTCCCCTACCTGATGAAGGAGATCATCCTCTCCAATCTGCAGGTCGCTTACATCGTTCTGCACCCGCGCATGATGGAACTGATCGACCCGCAGATCATCCATTTCAAGACCAAGCTGCTCCGGCCGGTGTCCCGGGTCACCTTCGCCCAGTCGATCACCCTGACACCCGCCACCATCACGATCAGCATCGATGACGATGAATTCACCGTCTACTTGCTGACCCGCAGCGCCGCGGAATCGCTCCCCGGCGAGATGGAGGAGCGGGTGGCCGCCGCCCTGGAACACCGCCGATGATGGATCACCTTTTCCTCGGGAGCGGCATCTTCCTGGTCCTGTTGATGATCCTCACCCTGGTGCGTCTGGTGTGGGGGCCGACGGTGCTCGACCGGATCCTGGCCGGCAACGTCATCGGCACCAAGACCACCGCCCTGCTGCTCCTCATCGGGCTCATCTACGGCCGAGTCGACATGTTCGTCGACATCGCCATCGCCTACGCCCTGCTCAACTTCATCGCCACCCTCGGCGCCGCCAAGTATTTCCTGCGGCGCAAGAGCGTGAGCGAATAGCGGAGTCGCCGCCATGTCGGTCATCGCCACCCTCTTCATCGTGCTCGGCTTGCTCTTTTTCGCCGTCGGCACCCTCGGCATCCTGCGCCTGCCCGACTTCTACACCCGCCTTCAGGCGGCCGGCAAGTGCGATTCCCTGGCGGCGATCCTGGTGCTGATCGGCATCGTCTGCCATCTCCTCGGCGACTTTTCCCTGGCCAACCTGCTGGTCAGCATCAAGATCCTGCTGATCGGCGGCTTCATCTTCGTGGCCAGCCCGGCCGCCACCCATGCCATCACCGCGGCGGCGCTGATCGTCGGCGTGGAACCCTGGACCAAGGAGAAGAAGCGGCCATGATCTGGCAGATCGACCTGCTCATCCTGACCATGGTGGTTATTTGCGCCCTGACCGCCATCAACCTGAAGGATCTGCTCTCGGCATCGGTGGTGTTCGGCGTCTACAGCTTCCTGATGTGCCTGCTGTGGGCCGAGATGGGGGCGGTCGACGTCGCCTTCACCGAGGCCACGGTGGGCGCCGGCGTCAGCACGGTGCTGTTCATCGGCGCGATCCTGAACACCAGCCGGAGGAGTAAGGATTGAAAGCGCTCGCCTTGCTGGCCACCCTGGTGACCGGCGCCATATTGCTGCTCGGCACGATGGATTTCGCCGCCTGGGGTGATCCGAATTCGCCGCCCAACCGGCACCTCTCTCCGTACTACATCGAGAATACGGTGCGCGAGACCCATGTCCCGAATCTGGTGACGGCAATCGTGGCCGACTACCGCGGCTACGACACCATGTTCGAAACGGTGGTCATCTACTGCGCCGGCCTGGTGGTGGTGAGCGTGCTGCGGAGAACCGGACAATGAAATTACTGCAGGAGCGCGCTCAGGACAAGTCGGTGGGGGAGAGCCTGATCATCCAGATGTCGGTGCGCTTTCTGACCCCCTTTATCCAGCTGTTCGGCCTGTACATCATCGCCCACGGCCACTACAGCCCGGGGGGCGGTTTCCAGGGGGGGGTGGTGCTCGGCTCATCCTTCATCCTGCTGGCCATCGCCTTCGATCTGCGCACCTCGCTGCGGCGCTTCAGCGAACGGGCCAACGCCCTGTGGGGGAATATCGGGGTCCTGATTTACGTGGGCACCGGCTTTGTCTGCGCTCTGGTCGGCGGCCTGTTCCTTGACTACGCGGCCCTGGCGGCGATCATCCCGATCGACCCGGTGGAATGGCGTTCCCTGGGGGTGTTCATCGTCGAGGTGGGGGTCGGTCTGACGGTCATGAGCATCATGGCCTCCCTCTACTGGGACATCGGCTCCGGCGGCAGCCTGGAGGAGGGGCTCTAGACGTGCTCGACGAGATCATCGCCAAGTACAACTACTGGATCTACGTGGTGCTGATGATGATCGGCTTCTACGCCATGATCGGCAAGCGCAACCTGGTCAAGAAGCTGATCGGCCTCAACATCTTCCAGACCGCCATCATCCTCTTCTACGTTTCCACTGCGGTGAAAAAAGGGGCCGGCATCCCCATCGTCGACAAACAGGCGGCGCTGACCACCGGAGTGGATGTCGCCACCGTGATCAACCCGCTGCCACACGTGCTGATGCTGACGGCCATCGTCGTCGGCGTCAGCGTTACCGGCGTGGCCCTGGCCATGTTGATCCGCATCTACCGGCAGTACGGCACCCTCGAAGAGGACGAGATTCTGGAGAAGCTGCAGCGATGATCGACCAGAACCTGCACGTCTTCGTCATGGCCGTCCCCTTGCTGGCCGCCTTCCTCGTCAATATCTTCGGACGGCGGGCATCGGCGGCCATCGCCCCGCTGGTCCTTGGCGCCCTGAGCTTCTCCCTGCTCGCCTCGCTCCGGGTGCTGTTCAAGGTGCTCGGCGAAGGGACGATCCGCTACACCGTCGGCAACTGGCGCCCCCC
>JBFYXI010000142.1:0-4525 GCA_041310635.1 Desulfuromonadaceae bacterium
AGTCCCTGGAAGAACAGATCGTCGCTTACGCCGACCTGTTCTTCTCCAAAACTCCCGAGGGCCCGGGCGGCCCGCGGGACGTCGCCGAAATTCGCGCCAGGCTCGGTCGTTTCGGTGCCGCGAAAGTGGCCGTGTTCGATCACTGGCACGCCGGTTTCGCCATCCACCGGGATTGATGCCGCCATCATGGAAAACTGGTTCAAGGAACTGCTCCTGCTGCTCCCCGATGGTCCGCTGTTTGCCGTGACCATCGGCTTGCTGGCGCTGGCCGAGGGGCTCGTCGGCCTGGGGCTGATCGTTCCCGGAGCCGTTCTCACGGTCTTCAGCGGTTTTCTGGTCTACCACGGCAAAGGGGACCTGCTCACCGTACTGGCTGCCGCCGGTCTCGGCGCCATCGCCGGCGATCTCATCAGCTACCTGATCGGGGCGCGTTTCGGCAGCCGCCTGTGGGGCCGCGGCCTGCTGCGCCGGCATGTCGATCTGCTGCTCAAGGCGCAGGATTATTTTTACCATCACGGCGGCAAGAGCATCTTTTTCGGGCGCTTCATCGGCCCGTTGCGCGGGCTGGTGCCGTTCATCGCCGGCGCCGCCCGCATGCGCCCCCTCCCCTTCCTCGGCTGGGCCGTTGTCAGCGGCCTGCTCTGGGGGATTGCCTACCCGGGGCTCGGCTATCTCGGCGGCACCAGTTGGGCCATGGCCCGCCGCCTGAGTGGCGGTGCCGGCTTGCTGATCGGGCTGGCCGCCCTCGTGGTGGCCTTCTTCATCTGGCGCCGCCGCTTCCTCAACCCGCCGGCGGGCCGGCGCTGAGCGCCGCCGGGATCCCGCCGATTGCATCGCCCGGCGCTTTCCATTACGATGACGCCCAGCTCCGGACACCAGGACTTCCCGACCGTCAGGCCATCATGAACCTGCTTCCCGACCACACCTGGCTCGATTTCGAGAAGCTCCATGTCTGGCACCCCTATGCCCCCTTGCAGGGCGCCCACCCCCCGCTACCGGTGCGCGCCGCTCACGGTGTCCGCCTGCAACTGGAAGACGGCCGGAAACTGATCGACGGCATGTCGTCCTGGTGGTCGGCGATTCACGGCTACAATCATCCGCTCCTCAATGCCGCCGTCAGCAGCCAGCTCGAGACCATGGCGCACGTCATGTTCGGCGGCTTGACCCACCGCCCGGCCGCCGAACTGGCCGCCCGCCTGGTGCGCATCACTCCTGCCCCCCTGCAGAGCGTGTTTCTGTGCGATTCCGGGTCGGTGAGCGTCGAGGTGGCGATCAAAATGGCCATCCAGTACTGGCATGTCTGCGGTCGTCCAGAGAAAAAGCGCCTGCTGACCATCCGCCGCGGCTACCACGGCGACACCACCGGGGCCATGGCGGCCTGCGATCCGGACACCGGCATGCATCACCTGTTTGCCGGCATCCTGCCGCACCACCTGTTCGCCCCGGCACCGGCCTGCCGCTGCGACGCCGAGTGGGACGAGCAGGACATCGCCACCTTCCGGCGCTTGATCGAGGACCACCACGCTCAGCTGGCCGCGGTGATCCTCGAACCGATCGTCCAGGGGGCGGGGGGCATGCGCGTCTATGCCCCGGAATACCTGCGACAGGTCCGGGCACTCTGCGACCGGCTTGACGTGCTGTTGATCGCCGACGAGATCGCCACCGGCTTCGGTCGTACCGGCAGCCTGTTCGCCTGTGAACAGGCGGGAATCAGCCCGGATCTCATGTGCCTGGGCAAGGCATTGACCGGCGGCTACCTGACCCTGGCCGCGGTACTGACCACCGAGCAGATCAGCGCGGCCATTTCCAGCACTGCGCCCGGGGCCTTCATGCACGGGCCGACCTTCATGGCCAACCCCCTGGCTTGCGCCGTGGCCTGTGCCAGCATCGACCTGTTGCTGGCCAGCCCCTGGCAGGAACAGGTCGCGGCCATCGAGACGGCCTGCCGGCACCACCTGGAACCGTGCCGCGGCTGGCCGGGAATCGCCGACGTGCGCGTCAAGGGGGCGATCGGCGTGCTGGAGCTGCAGCGCGCGGTGACCATGCCGTCAATCACCCGGCGCCTGGTAGAGCGGGGCGTATGGCTGCGCCCTTTCGGTCGCTTGGTCTATCTGATGCCGCCCTACGTCATTGCTCCGGACGATCTCGATCGGCTGCTCACAGCCATGACCGCCAGCGTGCGTGAGGAGCTGGCCACCTGAAACGATCGCGTCATGCCGGGCGCACAAGACTGAGTGGCGATTGCTTGTCATCCACCCCCCGAGGAGTTGTCATGACTGAAACCTTGCAGTTTCTCTCCATGCCCAACGCGCCGGTCGTCACGGCGGACGTACTGATTCTGCCGGTACCGCTGGAACGCACCGTTTCCTTCAAGCCGGGCACCGCACTGGCCCCGGCGGCCATTCTCAAGACCACCGATCAACTCGAATTCTATGAGGAGGATGCCGGCTGGTCACCCTTCAAGCACCTGTCCATCAGCGTGCTGCCAGCCTTCGACGACGATCCCGCACTTCCCCCCGCAAGCTGGCACGCCGCCCTGGAGCGCCACGTCGCCGCCCTGCCGAAAAAGAACCTGCTGGTGGCCCTGGGCGGTGAACATTCCCTGACCCCCGCGCTGGCTGGCAGCCGGATGCGCGAACCGGGCACGGTGCTGTTTCTCGACGCCCATGGCGACATGCGCGCCAGCTACGAAGGCGACCGCTTCAGTCATGCCTGTCCGGTCTACCGCCTGCTCGAACAGGGGCACCACGTGGTCATGGCGGGGATCCGCTCGGTCTTCGAGGCGGAAGTCGACCGGGTGGCCCGCGAACCGCGCGTGACCTTGTTCATGGACTGGGACTTGCGCGGACAGGGCCAGTGGAATGCGTTCCTCGACAAGGTCCGCTCCCTCGACGGGCCGCTTTACCTGTCCATCGACATGGACGTGTTCAGCCCGTCGCTGGTGCCGGGAGTGGGCACTCCGCAGCCGGGCGGTTTCTCCTGGTACCAGATGATCGAGACGCTGGAGGTCCTGTTCAGCCGGCCGCAACTCGACCTGCGCGGCGTCGACCTGGTGGAGTTGGTTCCCGAACCGAGCCGGGTCTCGGAAATGGTCGCGGCCAAGCTCCTGCAGAAAATCATCTCCTTCTGGGGGAAAGCTCACGGCTTCGACCGGCAACCGCAAACCGGAAGCCAGCTGCAGGTGCATTACGATTGAACTCACGGAGTGACGGCCGAGGCTGAAGCAGAAATTTCACTCGGAGATTTAACCAGCCTAATTAATATTTACTTTTTGAAATGAACCGACATATCATGTTCAACGGGGCGGAAAGTCACGGATCCTCGCGAAACGAGCCGGGCTGCCAACCATAGCATTGGCAGCCCTTTTGATTGCAGCCGCGCAGTCAGCGCCGCAGTCAGCCCAGGCCGGCATTCATGACCAGCAAATCTCTCAAAGTCTGGCTGACTCCCTTCAACATCGCCCTGGTTTATACGGTACTCGGCGGAGTCTGGATTTTCTTCGCCGACATGGCCATGGCAACCGTCATCACCGACTCGGTGTTTTTCACCCGCGCCAAGATCCTCAGCCAGTGGGCCTTCATCGTCATTTCCGGGCAGGCGCTCTACTGGCTGCTGCGGCATCGCGAAACCGCTGTCGAAAGCTCCCAGCAGAACCTCTACCGGGTCAACCGCGCCCTGCGCTTCTTCATCGAGTGCAACAAGGCCATCACCTGGGGGCGCGACGAAACGGAGATGCTCCGCAAAGTCTGCCGGATCCTGGTGATGCTCGGCGGCTACCGCCTGGCCTGGGTCGGCTTCGCCCGGCAGGATCCGGAGAAAAGGGTGCTGCCGGCGGCTACCTGGGGCAACGACGAAGGTTACATTGCCGGCATCAAGGTGACCTGGGACGACAGTGCCACCGGCCAGGGGCCGGCTGGCACCGCGATCCGCACCGGACAGACCACGGTGGTTCAACACATCAGAACCAGCCCCATCTTCAGACCCTGGCGCGAGGAGGCCCTGAAGCACGGCTTCAATGCCGCGATTGCCCTGCCGCTGCACGACGGCAAGGAGACCTTCGGCGCCCTGGTCATCCTGGCTGGCGAGGCGGATGCCTTCAACCTCGAAGAGGTCAGCCTTCTCGAGGAACTGGCCGACGATCTCTCCTCCGGGATTACCAACATCCGCAAGGAGGCAGAACAGGCCAAGGTCAAGGAAGAGCAGATGCTGCTCGCCGCGGTGATCGACCAGGAGGCCGAAGGGGTGATGACTTTCGACCGGGACGGCACCGTGCAGTACGTCAACCCGGCATGGGAAACAATCGGCGGAGTATCGGTTGAGAACCTGGTCGGCAACTCTCTCCACGACCTCGACTGCACCCGGCGTTGCCCGGAGCTCTACCAGGCCATGGTGGCAACCATTGCCAGCGGCGAAACCATGACCGGCGTCTTTGTCTGTCACCGCCCCGGCGGCACCCGTTACGAGGTCGACACCAGGGTTTCGCCGGTGCGCGGTTTCGCCGATACCATCGTGCGTTATGTCGCGG
>JBFYXI010000152.1:0-12518 GCA_041310635.1 Desulfuromonadaceae bacterium
GTGGTGCCGTTGATGACGTACTGCACGGCAAGCAGCGCCAGCAGCAACCCCATGATGCGGGTGGCGACACTCACCCCGAGGGAGCCGATCATTTTCATCAACAGCTCGGCGCGGGCGAGCAGCAGATAGGTGAGAGCGAACACCACCAGGCTGGCCAGCAGCAGCGCCAGCCGCTGGGTCAGCGACGGGGATTGCGCGGCAAAGATCAGGCAGGTGGCGACCGCCCCCGGACCGGCCAGCACCGGGAACGCCAGCGGGAAGATCGACACGTCGGGACGCTCTTCGGCCAGGCGTTCCTCGCGCGGGGTGGTGCCGGTGCCGGTGATGCGGCCGTAGAGCATCTCCAGGGCGATCAGGAAAAGCAGCACTCCACCGGTGATCAGTACCGCCGGAGTGTCGATGCCGAAGCAGGTCAGGACCACCGGGCCAGCGAGCAGAAAGAAACCGCTCAGCAGAAACGCCGCGCTGCAGCCGCGGCGGGCCATCTGTCGCCGTTCGGCCGGCGTGTTGCGCGGGGTAATGGTGAGCAGCACCGGCATGGCCACCACCGGATCGACGATGATGAGCATCTGGATCAGGAAGGTAATGGCGAACTCGGCTTCAGTCATCGGCGCAAGTCATCGCCGCGCAGACGCCGCACCGGCAGCTCGAGGCTTTCCAGCGGGGCGGCAGTTTCGTCCGGCAGGCCAACCATGATCACCTGCTGGCGCTCCGGGCGGAAATAAGCCTGGGCCACCCGTTGGACATCCGCGGCGGTGACTGCGGCGATCCGCTCCCGGTAGCGGTCCAGGTAGTCGGGCAGGTAGTCGTAGAATTCGAGCTGCATGCGCTGCACCACCACGGCATGCGGATCAGTGAAGCCGAAGATGAAGGAATTGACCAGGCTGTCCCTGGCAAGCTGCAACTCCTCGGGGCTGACCGGTTCCGTACGCAGCTCGTGCATGATCGCCCGGACCAGGGCCAGCGCCTCGACGGCCGAGGCATTCTTGGTCTCGGTACCGGCCATGACCGGACCCGGGAAGCGGCGCCCGACCTGGAATTGCGACCAGACCGAATAGGCCAGTCCGCGGTCGGAGCGGACCTCTCGCATCAGTCGCGAGTTGAAACCGCCTCCGCCGAAGATGAAATTCAGCACCCGGGCGGCATACTGGTCGGGGTCGTCTTTGGTCAAGCCGAGGTCGCCGAGAATGATGGTCGTCTGCGGCACCTCCTTGGCCACCGCCTGAAGGAGGCCGGCTGACGGCGGTACCAAGGGCGGCAGGATGGTGTCCGGCACATCGGCGGGCGGCCAGTCGCCAAACAGCTCCTCCAGCAATGTCAGCAGGTCGGTCTGGCGCACATCACCGGAGACCGCCAGCCAGAGGTTGCCGGGAACGAAGTGACGGCGGTGGAAGTCCACCAGCTGGTCGCGACTGATGGCTGCCAACGAGGCTTCCGTGGGAGAGTCGCCGAGAGGATGGTCCGGGTAAAGGGCCGCCATGAGCAGGCGGTCGGCTATCGATTCGGGGTCGTCGTTGCGCCGGCGCAGCGCTTCCTGGGCCTGGTTGCGGGCCAGTTCGAGCTTGTCGGCGGCAAAGGCCGGCTGGCGCAGCAACTCACCGAGGATGGCCAGACCCTCACGCAGGTCGTCGCGCCGCACCGAAAGGTCGAGTTGGGTCGCATAGGGTCCCATGCCGCAAGAGAGATTGGCCGCCAGCAAGTCGAGACGCTCCTCGAGGACGGCTGCCGGGACGGACCCGCTACCGCCGGTGCGCAGCGTCGTCGCGAACAGGTCGTCGAAACCGGTCAGTTCGCGGGCTGCCGCCAGACTCCCGGACCCGACCATGACCGTCACCTGCACCAACGGCAGTTCACTGTCTTCGCGCAGGTAGAGGCGCACGCCGTTGGACAGGGTGCTCTGGGTCACCTCGGGAATCCAAAATTCCAGTGGCGGGTAGGTGAGCTGCTCGGGGCGCTTCGGCTGAGCCGGGGTACAGCCCGCCAGGGCCAGCAGCGCGGCCACAGCGACAAGCCAAACATATTTACAGAGCGCGACGCGCTTCACCAGTCGTTTCATCTATTCCTCACTTTTCCCGCGCAACAACCACGACCGTGCGGTTCTGCGGCGCGAACCAGGTTCGGGCAACGGCCTGCACGTCCGCCGCAGTCAACTCGCTGATCCGCTCTTCGTAGCTGACCAGGTAGCGCCAGTCGCCGGCCAGCGTCTGATAGGTGGTCAAAAGTCGCGCCAGGCCGGAGTTGCTGCGCAGGGCCCGCAGGTTGTCGGTCAGCAGTCGGTTGCGGGCCTTGGCCAGCTCCATGTCACTGACCTCTTCCCTTTGCAGACGGCCGAGTTCATCGAGGATCGCCGCCTCGACCTCCGCCGCCGTGTGCGGATGCCGCGGCACGGCTTCAATGACGAACAGGTTTGGGTAGCGTGAGCCAGGCGCCCCGTAGACCGCAACGTCGGTCGCCAGCTGCTCGGTCTCGACCAGTCGCTGGTACAGCCGCGAGGTCCGCCCCTGGCCGAGGATCTGGTCGATCAGGTCGAAGACGTAGTCCTCCCGGCTCGGCAGCGTCGGCTTGTGATAGGCCACCGCCAGCTGAGCTTCGGCGTCGAAGTTGGCGGTCACCCGCTTCTCGCCGCGCTGGGACGGTTCGACGGCGGCCACCGGCGGGACGGGTTCACCGGCAGGGATGCTGCCGAAATATCGTTCCACCAGAGCGATGGCAGCGTCGGCCGGGACCGCGCCGACCAGGGCGATGGTGGTATTGACCGGAGCGTAGTAACGACGGAGAAAGTCACGGGTTTCCGCCAGGCTCAGGTTGGCGATGTCGCTGTGCCAGCCGATGATCGGGTTGCGATAGGGATGGACGGCAAAGGCGGTGGCCAGCAGCGTCTCATAGAGCAGGCCGCGTGGGTTGGTCTCGTAGGTGCGGCGCCGTTCTTCGTGGATGACCTCGCGCTCGGTGAAGAACTCGCGCAGCACGGCATCCTGCATCCGCGCGGATTCGAGCAGTGCCCACAGTTCAAGCTTGTTGGCCGGCAGCGAAACCAGGTAGGTCGTCAAATCCTTGCTGGTAAAGGCATTGAATCCGACCGCACCATTCTGGCTGTAGAGCTGCGAGTAGACATCCTTGACCACGAACGGCCGGTGCCGGTCCTGCAGCTCCTGCAGTTGGGCCTGCAGTGCGGCGATCCTGGCAGGATCCGCATCCGGCTCCAGGCGCAGGCGGTCGAGTTCGCTGCCGACCTGCTCGATGGCATCGAGCAGCGGCCGCTCCGCCGTGTAGTCGGTCGTGCCGAGAGTCGTGGTCCCCTTGAACAGCAGGTGTTCGAGAAAGTGGGCAACCCCGCGGGTCTCGCTGGTCTCATGCACCGAGCCGACGCCAATGGTGATGTAGGCGGCGACGGTCGGCGTCTCGTGACGCTCCACCACCAGCAGGCGCAGGCCGTTGGCCAGGCGGTGTTCCACCACTTTGTCGGCCAGCGGCACCGCGGTGGCCAACTGGGGCAGCAGCAGGGCAATCAGTAGAAGCAGCAGCCGTTTGCAGAACATCGAAAGGTCTCCTTGGCCGTCACCGTCGTCATCGATCACTTCTGACGATTCATGGCTCACGAGTTACATTCTAGCCCAGCCCTGTGCGCGAGTCGAGTGCGACCGGCTCAACAGTACGACCGGCTCGACAGGGATGCCGACGACCCGTCATTAGGTCAGCCAGATTGGAAGTTAGCTCAGCAGGTCAGTGCCGCCGGGGATTTTGACAAAGCCGCACTGACCTGCTTTACTTGCGGACGCGGCGGCTAGTGCCGCAAACCGTCTCAGGAAGGAGGGAGCATGAAGCAACTGGCAGTACTCACCAGCGGCGGCGACTGCTCCGGGATGAACGCCACGATTCGCGCCGTGGTGAGGGCCGGGTTGGCCCACGACATCGAGGTGACCGGCATCCAGAAGGGTTACCAGGGGGTGCTCGACCGCCACTCCCAGTTGCTCACCCCCCGCTCGATCGGCGGCAAGCTGCAGCTCGGCGGCACCTTCCTGCAGAGCGCCCGTTGCAAGGAGATGCTGACCGAAGCCGGGCAGCATCTCGCCGCGGAGAATCTGCGCGGCCTCGGTGTCGAGGGGCTGGTGGTGATCGGCGGCGACGGTTCGCACCGCGGCGCCCTGACCCTGCAGCAGAACGGCATTCCGGTAATCGCCATCCCCGCCTCGATCGACAACGACATCCCCTTCACCGACATGTCGCTCGGCGTCGACACCGCCCTGAACAATATCGTCCATGCCGTCGACTGCCTCAAAGATACCGCCTCCTCTCACGACCGCACCTTCGTAGTCGAGACCATGGGGCGCAACTGCGGTTACCTGGCGATCGCCGCGGCGGTGGCCTGCGGCGCCGAGTACGCGCTGATCCCGGAGGCGACCTACGACATCGACGAGATCTGCAACGCCCTGCGTCGGCGCTTCCGGGAGGGGCGCGACAACTCTATCCTGATGGTCGCCGAAGGGGTAAGCACCGCTCAGGCGATCGCCGACCAGATCAAGGACCGGATCGGCTTCGAAACCCGGATCATGGTCCTCGGCCACTACCAGCGCGGCGGCTCGCCGTCGACCTTCGACCGGATCCTCGCAGCGCGCTTCGGGGTGGCCGCGGTGGAGACGCTGCTGCGCGGCGAGTCCGGAAAGATGGTCGGCCTGCGCTGCGGCGAACTGGTCCTTACCGATCTGGCCGAAGTCCTCGCCGCCGGGCGCAAGCCGATCGACCCGGGACTGCTCAAACTGGCACGGACGCTGGGGATCTGAAAAAGGGGACATCCGTGAGGCTAAAGAATCTCCGTTTTCCCCTTGACTTTACTTGTCACGGATATCCCCTTTTCCCTCCCCCTTTATTCCGACCCGAGTCTCTGCTATTGTCGGTCCCATCAATGCCCGTGGGCCGAAGTCCGCGTTTGCCTGTAATTCATTCAATGTATGGCGGAGGGAGAATCATGGAACAGAAGTATATGGAAATTCTGCTCGAAGAGATGCGGGGCAAGTTCGACTTGGTGCTGGAGGGGCACACGGCCCTGCACGCCAAGATCGACGAGTATCGTCAGGAATCGAACGAAAAACACGATTTTACTGCCATTCGGCTTCAGACGGTGAAAGACCGGATCGACAATGTCGAACAGAAGCTTTCGGCGAGAATCGATGCGGTCGAAGAGAGCCTCACCACAAAAATCGACACGGTTGAACGGAATCTCACTACTCACATCAAGGCCGTCGCCGCCGATCTTGCCGCCCATCGCGCCGACACCGAGGCGCATCCTCGTTGTCTTGTGCGCGAATAACCGTTTTCGTCTTCTGCACGGAGCCAGACACGCATTTAGGGAGGGTCTCTATCCATGGCCGAAAGAAAAGCTCCATCGAGAAAATTGACGCCCACCAACACCAAGCAGGAAATGCTGGACGCCTACAACGACCTCCTCACCCAACTGGAGGAGAAGCGGGAGAGTGCTGCAACCCCTGAGCAGAAGGTCGTGGAGAAGGCCGTCAAACAGGCCGTTGAAGTTGCCGATGTGTTGACTGCCGACGCCATTATCCGGGACATCGGCGATTTGAAAGCCGAAGTGAGCAAGCTGCTGACAACTCTTTGCGACCGACTGGAGCAGGAGACCGGACGCTATCAAGCCGTTAAAAATGCCATTGCCGAAAAGGAGAAGGAGCTTGCCGAGATTTACGAGATCCAGAAAGCGGCGTCTTCCCTGACGGCATTGATCGAAGCACAGAGCATGAAAAAAACCGAGTTCGAAGCCGACATGGCCGAGCGCAAGACAGCCATGTCACGGGAAATAGAAGAGACCCGCCAGGAGTGGCAGAAGGAAAAGGCGCAACGTGCCGCCGACCTGAAGGAGCAGGAAACTGCCGAGGCAAAGAAGCGCTCCCGCGAGAAAGAGGAGTACGAATACGCGCTTCAGCGGGAACGGCAGGCGGCAAAGGATGCTTTCGAGAAGGAGAAGGCCGGTTTCGCCGAAGAGAAAGCGCGGCTTGAGAGAGAGATCGTTCTGCTTCGCGAGCAAAGCGACCGGGAGTTTTCCGAACGTGAGCAGGCAATCACCCGACAGGAGCAGGAGTTGGTCGAGCTGCGCGCCCGTGTTGCCGGATTCCCCAAGGAAATGGAAACGGCTACCACCCGCGAAGTCAAGCAGGCGGTCGATCGGGCGCAAGTCGAGGCTAAATTCAGGCTGGATCTGCTGGAGAAAGGGTTTGCCGGCGAGAAGAATGTTCTGGAAGCGAAGATAGCATCCTTTGAGTCCCTGGTGAAAGATCAGGCTGCCCGGATCGCGTCCCTTGGCGAGCAGGTCGAGAAATCTTACACCCAGGTGCAGGCCATTGCCGTCAAGGCCGTCGAAGGGTCGTCAGCCAAGCCGGTGGTATTGCAGACAAGCCAGGCAAAGCAGATTGAGTAACTCGGGGGTGAGCGCCGCCTAATCCCCCGTTCCTTTCCAGGAACGGCTTGATCAGATCGATGGGGATCGGTGGCAGCGATGCGTGATGTGCCAGATATGTCCCGTCAAAAAGCAACGATGCGCTCGCGGCATGACGGACCCCCCTCCGTTGTTCCGTGGGGTTTGGGACACAGGTTTGTTTTGGGCCCAATAAATCGCTCCATGAGGCCTGTTTACAGTCTAAAACCCAGCGGTTTTTTCACAATTCCAAAAACTTGGCCTAGTCCGACCCCGTCCCCTTCCCGGACGCTGGGGATCTAGCCAACCGTCTTCCCGCCACCGCCGCCTGCCCCAGGGCAATGCCGCCGTCGTTGGGGGGGATCAGGGCATGGGTGAGCACGTGGAAACCGGCGCGTTTTAGCCGCGCCTGTACCAGTGTGGTGAGCAGGGCATTCTGGAAGACCCCGCCGGAAAGGGCCACCGTGTCGAGGCCGCGGCGGGCGCGCAGGACCAGACAGGCCTGGCGCACCATCTCGGCCAGGGTGCCGTGGAAACGTCCGGCGCAGACGGCGGCGGGCTCGCCGGCGCCATGCGCCTCCACCAGGGCGCGCACCAGCGGTCGCGAATCGAACACCAGCATTCCCGCCGCCTCCAGCTTCAGACCGAACGGATAGGGCGCGGTCGCCGCCGGGTTGGCCAGCATCTCCAGTTCCATGGCCGCCTGTCCCTCAAAGCTTGACACGCTGCGCACCCCGAGCAGGGCCGCGGCGGCGTCGAACAGCCGCCCGCAGCTCGATGCCGCGGGCGCATTCACCCCTCTGGCCAACGCCTGCCTCGCCAGCACCAGCTCCTCCGTCGCCACCGTTCTAAAACACGCCAGCTCCGGCAGTTCCTCACCATAAGCCTCGCGCAGGTGACTGAGGGCCATGCGCCATGGCTGGCGGGCCGCCAGGTCACCACCGGGAAGCGGCGTATAGCGAAAATGTCCGGTCCGTTCGCAGTCCAGCAGATCACCGACCAGAAACTCGCCGCCCCACAGGGTGCCGTCGGCACCGTAGCCGAGGCCGTCGAAGATCACCCCGATCACCGGTTGGGTGCAGCCGTTTTCGGCAAGGCAGCTGGCCAGATGGGCGTGGTGATGCTGCACGGCGACGGCTGGCAGACCACTCTCCTCGATGGCGTAGCGGGTCGACAGGTAGTCCGGGTGGAGATCGTGAGCCACGGCCCGGGGGGATATCTCCAGCAGCTGCTGCAACTGGCCGATAGCAGTGCGGAAGGCCGCATAAACTTCGAGGTTCTGCAAATCACCGAGGTGCTGGCTGAGAAAGGCCCGGTCGCCGCGGGTCAGGCACACGGTGCTTTTCAGTTCGGCGCCAACCGCCAGCAGCGGCAACCGGGCTGCGGGCAAGACCACCGCCCGCGGCACGTAGCCGCGCGACCGGCGCAGCAGCAGGGCCCGCTCGCCGAGCATCCGGGCCACGGAATCGTCGGCACGCGTCTGAATCGGCCGGTCGTGAAGCAGAAAGGCATCAGCGACGCTCTCCAGGAGGGCGCGGGCCTCGTCATCCTGATAGGCGATCGGCTCATCGCAGAGGTTGGCGCTGGTCATGACCAGGGCCAGAAAATCCTCTTCCAGCAGCAAATGATGGAGTGGGGTATAGGGGAGCATCACGCCGACGTTGCGGTTGCCCGGGGCCACTTCGTCAGCCAGCAGCCAGGGCTCGGCTTTGGCAAGCAGGACGATGGGTCGCTCCACGCCGGCCAGCAGCCGCGCTTCGGCGTCACTCGCCAGGGCAAACTGGCGAATGGCCTCGAGGTCGCCGGCCATGACCGCGAACGGTTTCTCGTCGCGCTGCTTGCGCCGGCGCAATTCACGGATCGCCGTGGCATTCACGGCGTCGGCGGCCAGGTGATAGCCTCCCAGCCCCTTGATCGCCACGATCGCCCCCCCGCGCAGCAGGCGCAGGGCCTCGCTCAGGGGATCCCCCGACAACGGCTGTCCCTTGGCGTCGAGCAGGTTCAGCCGCGGCCCGCACCGTGGGCAGGCATTCGGTTGAGCATGGAAGCGGCGCGATGCGGGGTCGTGGTACTCGGCGAGGCAGGCCGGGCACATGGCAAAGCCGGCCATGGTGGTCTGTGCCCGGTCGTAGGGGATGCCAGTGACAATGGTGTAGCGCGGTCCGCAGTTGGTGCAGTTGATGAAAGGGTAGCGGAAGCGCCGGTCGGCGGGATCGCCCAATTCGGAGAGACACGCGGCACAGGTTGCGGCATCGGCAGGGATCTGCACGCGGCCGGCGCGATCGGCAAGGCTCGCCCGGATGGCGAAGCCGCGCTGGCCGTTGACTGGCAGATCTTCAACGCCGATCCGATTGACCACGGCCAGAGGAGGCATTTCGATCGGCAGGGCGGCAAGGAATGCCGTGAGCTGCCGCTCGCCGGCCTCGGCCTCGATAGTCACCCCGTTGCCGTCGTTGCGCACCCATCCCGCCAGCCCGAAACGGGTGGCAAGTTGAAAGACGAAGGGGCGGAATCCCACCCCCTGAACGATCCCTTCGACGCTGATGCGCTGGCGCCGCACGGCCGACCCCGCAGAGAATGCTAAAACCGGTTCGATGCCTGGACTGGGCCGACGTCAACCGGGCCTGACAATCGGTTTTTCGCCATGGCCGGCAACGAGGTCGCCGACCAGCAACTGCTTGACCAGCATTTTCAGGGTTTCAGCGCTTTTGATAGTCAAGCGGGGGAACTTGATCGCCACCCCCGCCGAGGCCGCCTGCGCCCCCTGGTTGTCCCGCACATAGATGACCTCGCCGCCGACCTGGACAACCTGGGCGTCGGGGAGGGAGAAGCGGACCTCGACCGAGCTGCCCAGAGCCAACGGTTGCGGCATGCGCACCATGATCCCCCGCTCGGAAAGGGTTATCGCGTTGGCGGCCCGCACCGTGCCGTCGACCAAAATTTCCACCGGGCGAGCGAAAGGTGCCCGCAGATGCCGGCGCCGTGCCTCCGGATAGAGGTTGCAGCGCTGCAGGGCCTGGTGCAGCCGGTCCAGTTCGAGGGGCAGGTCGAGGACTTCGATGCAGCCGAGGCTCATCGCTTCCCAGATCTGCCGTTGCTCACGCACGGTGGTAATCATCACCACCGGCAGATCGGCCAGCTCTTCCTCGGCGCGCAGGGTCCGCAGAAAAGCCAGACTGTCCTTGCCTGCCAGCTGCATGCTGATGATGATCGCGCGCGGGCGCGTCACCCGGGCGAGTTCAATGGTATCGCGCGCGCTGGTCACCGGCAGCACCTCGCATTGCAGGCGTTCGAGCAGCACGGCCAACTTGCCAAGAAAAGCCTGGTTGTCGTCGACAGTCAGGATCAGGGGACGCTCGCTCATGATCGACTCCTGGCGGGCCGGTTGTTCCTGTCGGCCAGCGCCGGCAGAGCAGGGCCGGCGGCAAGACGGGGGGGGTGACTTACTTGGAACGCTGAACCACGTAATCGGCAAGTGCGTACAGCGCGTTGCACACCGGGTCAGGCGGAAAGATCGCCAGGTTGGCCTTGGCACGTGCAATCAGCTCACCGGCCCGCTGCCGGGTGTAGCCGATGCCATCGTACCTTTCGATCAGCCCGATTACCATGTCGAGATCGCTCTGGGGGAGGTCGTCACCGGCGACGATCTCCTCGACCTGGCGACGCTCGTCCGGAGAGCAACAGCGCAGGGCTTGAATCAGCGGCAGCGTGACCTTGCCTTCAAGCAGATCGTGACCACGCGCCTTGCCAAATTCGGCCTGGTCGGCCACGTAGTCGAGGGCATCATCCATGAACTGGAAGGCGATGCCCAGATCCATGCCATAGGCAGCCAGCGCCTCCTCCTGCTCTGTCGGACAGTCGCCGAGGATCGCCCCGCAGCGGCAGGCGGCCGCCAGCAGGACGGCGGTCTTGTTCTGCACCACCTCGATATAGCGCTCCTCTGCCAGGTCGAGATCGCAGGTGCTGACCAGTTGCAGCACTTCTCCTTCGGCCATCATGGTCGTGGCATCGGAAAGGGCTTGCAGCACGGCCAGGCTGCCGCCGCGCACCATGATCGAAAACGATTTGGCGAAGAGAAAGTCGCCGACCAGGACGCTGGCCTCGTTCCCCCAGACGGCATTGGCCGAATTCTGCCCGCGCCGCAGTACGGCACCATCGACCACGTCATCGTGCAGCAGGGTGGCGGTGTGGATGAACTCTACCACGCTGGCCAAGCCGATATGGGCATGCCCCTGGTAGCCGGCCAGGCGGGCGCTGAGCAGCACCAGCATCGGGCGGATACGCTTGCCGCCGCTGGCCAGTACATACTCGCCAACCTTGCGAATCAGCGGCACCCGCGAAGTGAGGTCTTCGCGGAACTGCTGTTCGACGCGGCGCATGTCGTCGTTGAGAAGGGCGAGAACGTGTTCCATCAAGAGCCGATCAATGGGGCGGATATTTTATCCATCCTAATGAGTTCACTGGAATTTTGTCAAAGCATTTTTCCCAAGCATTTCCCCCCGGCGGTCGAAATGACGGTTGACAGAGCGTGTGGTGCACCGTATATATAAGACCATTTCAGTAATGATTAGATTTTCTTGACTTTGCCAGTAGTGAACCTACACTAGTTGATGATTATTTTATCCTGTTGCCGGGAGGCGCCATGGAGACCCCTGACTACAATTATGCCATCGTCCGCAGTTTCATCGTCTGGAGCATTCTCTGGGGGGTGGTAGCGGTGCTGGTCGGTGTGCTGATCGCCTTCCAGCTGGTACTGCCGGAGCTGAATCTCGCCCCCTATCTGACCTATGGCCGGCTGCGGCCGCTGCATACCAACGCTGGCATCTTCGGCTGGGGAGTCGGCAGCTTTTTCGCCCTCTTCTACTACATGGTGCAGCGCCTTTGCCGCCGGCCCCTGTGGAGCGATGGGCTGGCGCGGTTCCAGCTGTGGCTGTTCAACGCCACCATCATCGCCGCGGCGGTCACCCTGCTTCTCGGCTACAACAGTTCCAAGGAGTACCACGAACTGGAATGGCCGGTGGACATCATGGTGGTGGTCCTGTGGGTGGCCTTCTCGGTCAACATCATCATGACCATCGTCAAGCGCCGCGATGAGCAGATGTACATCTCCCTGTGGTACATGCTCGCCACCCTGGTGGGCGTGGCGGTGCTCTACCTGGTCAACGCCGCGGCAGTGCCGGTGTCACTGTTCAAGTCGTACTCGGCCTACGCCGGCACCAACGACGCCAACGTGCAGTGGTGGTTCGGCCACAACGCCGTGGCCATGGTGCTGACCACCCCGCCGCTGGCGATCTTTTACTACTTCCTTCCCAAGTCGACCGGGGTGCCGATCTACAGTCATCGCCTGTCGATCGTCGCCTTCTGGTCGCTGATCTTCATGTACCTGTGGACCGGTGCCCACCATCTGTTGTGGACCCCGGTTCCCGACTGGGTGCAGACCCTGGCCATGGCCTTCTCGCTGATGCTGATCGCACCGAGCTGGGGCTCGGTGTTCAACGGCTACCTCTCCATGCAGGGGCAGTGGCAGCAGATGCGCGACAACTACCTGGTCAAGTTCCTGATTCTGGGGATCACGTTCTATGGTCTGCAGACCCTGCAGGGGCCGTCGCAGGCAATCCGCACCTTTTCGGCCTTCATTCACTATACCGAATGGGTGCCGGGGCACGTTCACATGGGGGCCATGGGCTGGGTCTCCCTGGTGCTGTTCGCCGCCATCTACTATCTGGTGCCGCACCTGTACGGAAGGCCGCTCTACAGCATCCCGCTGGCCAACCTGCACTTCTGGCTGGTGCTGATCGGCCAGCTGGTCTACTCGATCAGCATGTGGATCGCCGGCCTGCAGCAGGCCGGCATGTGGCATGCCCTCAACAGCGACGGCAGCCTGACCTATACCTTCATGGAGACCCTGGTCGAGATGTATCCGTACTGGTGGATCCGCGCCATCGGCGGGGTGATCTACCTGGCCGGGGTGATGGTCTTCATCTACAACCTGGTGCAGACGGCGCGCAGCGGCAAAACCGTGGCGCGGACCGCGGCCGCCTGAGAAAGGAGGACCTTCATCATGTGGGAAAAGAACCCCGTCCTGTTCCTCCTG
>JBFYXI010000179.1:0-2543 GCA_041310635.1 Desulfuromonadaceae bacterium
CCGAGGTCGCGCAAGCCATTGACGAACCGACCGCCGAACGGGCAGCATTCCAACCCGCACCTCTTCCGCCGCCCCCCGAACGTCCCGCACCGCCACTCTCCCTGCGGCGGGCCCTGCCGGTCATCGGTGCCTTCGGTGGCGGTGTGCTGTTGGCCGGGGTCGGTACCACCGACCTGCTGCGCCCTCTGATCGGCCAGGCCGGGCGCAGCGGTCTGCTGCCGGGAGCGGTTGCCCTCGCCCTCTGCTGGGGTGCTTTCGCCTGCCTGCGCCTGAAGAGGCACATCGAGGACACTCCGACCAGCCGCATCCGTTCACTGGCCATGGGGCTGGTCGAAGTGCATGGGCGGGCGACCCGGCGCTACGCGCTGGTGGCGCCGATGACCCAGGGGGCCTGCGTCTGGTACCGGCTGCGCAAGTACCGGCGCGACCGCAACAACCTTTGGACGCAAACCAGCGAGAGCAACAGCAATCACGTGCCGTTTGTGCTCGATGACGGCAGTGGCCAGGTGGTGGTCAATCCCACCGGCGCCGTGGTCAAGGTCAAGACCCGGCAGACCGGCTATCCCGGGGAGAGCACTCTGATCGGTGCCGCGGTCGAGGGCGGGCCGGACGAGAAGTGGGTCGAAGAGCTGATTTACGAGGGGACCACCCTCTACGTGATCGGCTACGCCCGCCCGGCGCGTGGCGTAGGGCCGGGATTGCGCGAACGCACAGTCGAGGTGCTGCGGCGGCTGAAGCTTGACCGTCACGCGCTGCGCCGCTACGATACCGATGGTGATGGCCGGCTCGATGCCGGGGAATGGCAGGTGGTCCGCGACGATGCCGAGCGCCTGGCCGCCGCTGATCAGCTCAATGTGCGGCAGCCGCCGACCACCGATCACGTGGAACTCGGCAAGCCGCCGCGCGGCCTGCCGTTCCTGATCGCCGAGGGTGAAGCCGAAACGGCGCTGGCCGGCAGGTACGGCTGGACCGGCGCGGTCCTGCTGGTGCTGGGAATAACGATTTTCGGGCTGGCGCTGAAGTTGTTTCTGGAATTTTTCCGGTTGCTCTAGGAGGTGACGAAAATGCTTGTCCTGGTCGTGCTGGCCGTAATCTGTTTCATCCTGGCGCTGCTGGCGCTCTATGTGATCACCGTCTACAACGGTCTGGTGCAGCTGAAGAACAATATCGAGCGCAACTGGAGCAACATCGACGTGCTCCTCAAGCAGCGCTTCGACGAGCTGCCCAAACTGATCAAGGTCTGCGAAGGGTACATGCAGCATGAACAGCGCACCCTGGAGGCGGTGATCAAGGCCCGCTCACTGGTCAGTCAGGCGCGCGGCGACCAGGAGCAGATGCGTGCCCAGAACGCCCTGACTGAAACGCTGCGCTCGCTGTTCATGGTGGTCGAGCGCTATCCCGACCTCAAGGCCGATCAGCTTTTCCGCCAGCTCGGCACGCGCATCTCCGAACTTGAGGACCAGGTTGCCGACCGCCGCGAGTTCTTCAACGAATCGGTCAACCTCTACAACATCCGCATCGAGCAGTTCCCCGACGTGCTGGTCGCGCGCCCCTTCGGGTTTTCACCAAGGATCCTCTGGAAGATCGAGCCGGCCCACCGGGAGGATGTCAAAGTCGAGTTTCAGAACGCCTGACGGTTCCCGCTTGGCAAACTCCGCCCCCATGCGCTAATCTCTGCGGACTGTCGTTCATCCGCGAGGTTTTGTGGCGTTTTCCGACCTGCTCCAGTTCCTCTTCGCCGGCCTGACCAGCGGGGCGATCTACGCCCTCATCGCTCTCGGTTTCTGCGTGGTGCACAACACCATGGGGATCGTCAACTTTGTCCAGGTCGACTTTGTCTCCCTCGGCGGCATGTTGCTTTACAGCGCGCTGTTCGCCTTCGGTCTGGCCATGCCGCTGGCGCTGCTGGTAGCCATCGGCGGGGTGACCGGATCGGCGATGCTGGTCGAACGCTGCGGCCTGCGACCGGCGCGCAGCGACCACCCCCTGGTGCTGATTTTTCTGACCATCGGCCTGTCGATCATCCTGCGCGGGGTGATGGCGCTCCATTGGGGGAAGAACCGCATGGCCGTTCCGCCGCTCTCCGGCGATGAGCCGCTGCGCCTGTTCGGCGCCGCCCTGCTGCCGCAAACCCTCTGGGTGCTGGCGCTGACCGCCCTGGCCATCGTCGCCCTGCTCTGGTTCTACCGGTGCACGCGGCTCGGTCTGGCGATGCGCGCCGTCGCTGCCAACCCGACGGCTGCGGCGGTGGTCGGTCTGCCGGTGGGGCGGGTGAAGATGCTCACCTTCGGGCTGGCCGGGGCCCTGGGCGGATTGGCCGGGGTGCTGATCACACCGATCACCACGCTGCGCTACGACGTCGGCGTGCTCCTCGGCCTGAAGGGGTTCGCCGCGGCGATCCTTGGCGGCTTCGGTTCGCTTCCCGGCGCGGTGCTCGGCGGCATCGGCCTGGGGGTGCTGGAATCGCTTTCGGCAGGCTACGTCAGCAGTGCCTACAAGGACGTCTGCGCTTTCGTGGTGCTGCTGCTGGTGCTGTTCATCCG
>JBFYXI010000181.1:0-8135 GCA_041310635.1 Desulfuromonadaceae bacterium
GTTGCGTTGCAAACGACAATCGGGTCATCGATCGCACCTTGGCGGCGACGTCCCTCTCGGAACTGGAGCAGCTGGGCCGGAACCTCTATTTCGACGCCTCCCTCTCTGCTCCGCCGGGGCAGTCGTGTGCCACCTGCCACGATGCTGCCGTGGGCTGGACCGGGCCGCGCTCCGACCTCAATCAGGGGGGCGCGGTGTATCCGGGCGCGGTACACAGCCGCTTCGGCAACCGCAAGCCGCCGAGCGCGGCCTATGCTACGCAAAGCCCGGTGCTGAATTTCGACCAGGAGGAAGAGCTGTTCATCGGCGGCAACTTCTGGGACGGGCGGGCGACCGGGTGGCTGCTTGGCAAAGCGGCTGCCGAGCAAGCGCAGGGACCATTCCTGAATCCGGTGGAGCAGAATCTCCCGGATGCCGCGACGCTCGTCCGGAAAGTTTGTGCGTCCGGGTATCGTGACCAGTTCCTGGGAGTTTTCGGAACCGGCATCTGTAGCAACACGATCGATGCGTTCAACGCCATCGGCCAAGCCATCTTTGCCTTTGAAAACTCTCCCGAGCTGAACGCCTTCAGTTCCAAGTACGATCATTACCTGCGCGATCCCCGCAAGTACCCGCTCACGGCCGAGGAACTCCTTGGCCTGAAACTGTTCAACGACACGAAAAAAGGGCGCTGCTCCGAGTGTCACCCGAGCGCTCCCGGAGGGGATGGCGAACCGCCGCTATTTACCGACTTCAGCTATGACAATTTAGGTTTCCCTAAAAACCCTGCGAACCCGACCTACCAGATGCCCGCGGAGTTCAACCCGGACGGCATGGCCTGGGTCGACCCTGGCTTAGGTGGCTTTCTGTCCACGGTTCCCCGTTATGCGCAGCATTCCGAAGCCAATTGGGGCAAGCACAAAGTGCCGACTCTGCGAAATGTCGACAAGCGCCCCCATGCTGAGTTCGTCAAGGCCTTCGGCCACAATGGCTCGCTCAAGACTCTCAAAGAGGTCGTCCATTTTTATAACACACGCGACGTGCTGCCGGTTTGTGACGCGACCACCGCGGCCAGTTCCGGAAAAACCTGCTGGTCACCGCCGGAGGTGGCGGCCAACCTCAACCGCGAGGAACTTGGCAATCTCGGTCTGAGTGAAGCCGAGGAGTGGGCCATCGTGGCCTTCATGCAGACGCTCACCGATGGGTGGATACCGGAGCCTCGCTAGGCTGCAGGAGCAATCACAGAAAAGCCGCCCAAAAGGCGGCTTTTCGATTGAGCAGCAACCGGCGGACACCGGCTAACCCGCCAGAAACGCCCTGACTCTGCCTGCCGTCCCCGCGGCGTCCAGCGCGTAGCGCTGGCGCAACTCCCCCTGGCTCCCCTGTTCGACGAAGCGGTCCGGCAGACCGATGCGCAGCACCGGCACATTCACCCCCTGCTCCGTCAGCAGTTCCGTCACGGCAGAACCGAAGCCGCCCATCACCGCATTCTCCTCGAGGGTCACCACCCGACCGGTGCGCAGCGCTTCAGCGGTCAGCAGCTCGGCATCCAGGGGCTTGACGAAGCGGGCATCGACCACCGCCATGGCGATTCCCTCCCCGGCCAACAGTTCCGCCGCCGCCAGGGCCGCCGGCACCCCTGAGCCGATGGCCACCAGCACCCCGTGCCCGCCGTCGCGCAACTTTTCGCCGCGGCCGATCTCCAGGGGCGCCACCGGCCGGGAGAGATCGACCCCTTCGCCGGCACCGCGCGGATAGCGCATGGCAAAGGGGCCATCGTGAGCCAGGGCCGTGACCATGGCGCGGCGCAGTTCGAACTCGTCGCGCGGCGCCATCACCGTCAGATTGGGAATCGGGCGCAGGAACGACAGATCGAAGGCACCGTGGTGGGTCGGTCCGTCGGCCCCCACCAGCCCGCCGCGGTCGAGAGCGAAGAGGACCGGCAGGTTCTGCAGGCAGACATCGTGGATCACGCTGTCGTAGGCGCGCTGCAGGAAGGTCGAATAGATGGCCACCACCGGACGCAAGCCGCGGGCCGCCATGCCGGCGGCAAAGGTCACCGCATGCTGTTCGGCGATGCCGACATCGAAAAATCGGGTTGGGTAGCGCTCGGCGAAGGGTTGCAGCCCGGTCCCTTCGGGCATGGCAGCAGTCACCGCGACGATGCGCGGGTCAGTCTCCGCCAGTTCCACCAGGGTGCGGCCGAATACGCCGGTGTAGCTGGGCACGCTCCCTTTGACCTCGCGCGACGCGCCGGTGTCCGGGTCGAAGGGCCCGACACCGTGGAAGCGGGCCGGTTCGGCCTCGGCCGGGCCGTAGCCCTTGCCCTTTTTGGTCATGACGTGGATCAGCACCGGCCCTTCCAGCCGGGTGGCGTTGCGCAGCGTCTCCACCAGGTCGTCGAGGCGATGCCCGTCGATCGGACCGATGTACTCGAAGCCGAAGGCCTCGAACAGCATCCCCGGCGTCAGGAACCCCTTCAGCGAGTGCTCGGCGCGGTGCACCAGTTCGACCAGTTCCTTGCCGAAGCGCGGCAGGTGGCCGAGCAACTGCTCGGTCTCGCGCCGGGCGCGGCGGAACAGGTCCGAAGTCATGGCCCGGCTCAAGAGAGCCGAGAGCGCGCCGACGTTGGGGGAGATCGACATCTCGTTGTCGTTGAGAATGACGATCAGGTTCGGTTTGAGGTGCCCGGCATGGTTGAGGGCCTCGAAGGCCATGCCGCCGGTCAGCGAGCCATCACCGATCACCGCCACCACCTTTTCGTCGCCGCCGGCAGCGTCCCGCGCCGCGGCCATGCCCAGAGCGGCCGAGATCGAGGTGCCGGAATGACCGACATCGAAACAGTCGTGGGGGCTTTCCGCGCGCTTCGGAAAGCCGCTGAGGCCGTCGAGCTGGCGCAGGGTATGGAAGCGCGCGGCCCGACCGGTCAGCAGCTTGTGGGCATAAGCCTGGTGTCCGACATCCCAGACGATCTTGTCGCGGGGGGAGTCGAGCACCCGGTGCAGAGCGATGGTCAGTTCGACGATGCCGAGGGAGCTGGCCAGGTGCCCGCCGGTTTCGGCGACGGTACGGATGATCCGGCCGCGCAGCTCTTCGGCCACGCGCGGCAGCTCCTCGGCGGGGAGCGCCTTGAGAACTTCGAGGGGATTGGGCTGATCGAGAAGAGTGGTCATGAGCTCACGAAGTGCGGTCGACTATGTAGCGGGCAATCGCCCGCAGCGGTTCGGCGCCGGCGTCGAGCGGTTCAATCGCGGCCAGGGCCAGGTCACGCAGCTCCTCGGCGTGGCGCCGGGCCTCGCTCAGGCCGAGCAGGGCCGGGTAGGTGACCTTGCCGCGTGCCTGGTCGCTGCCGACATCCTTGCCGAGAGCCGTCTGGTCGCCGACGATGTCGAGAATGTCGTCAGCGATCTGGAAGGCCAGTCCGGCCGTCTCGCCGTAGCGGGTGAGAGCGGCCACCTGGGATTCGCTGCCGCCGCCCAGCCAGGCTCCCGCCTGAATCGAGGCCAGGAAAAGCGCCCCGGTCTTGCGGGTGTGGATATACTGCAAGGTGGCAAAATCGACCGGCTTCCCCTCCGACTCCATGTCGACGACCTGGCCGCCGACCATCCCCTGGGAACCGGCGCAGCGGGCGATCGTTTCGATGACCCGCAGGACCGCGGCCGGATCGCAGCCGCGGTTCGCCGCCGGGTCGGCCAGCAGCCGGAAGGCTTCCGTCAGCAGCGCATCGCCGGCAAGAATGGCGTTGGCCTCGCCGAACACCTTGTGGTTGGTCGGCCGGCCGCGGCGGAAGTCGTCGTCGTCCATCGCCGGCAGGTCGTCGTGGATCAGCGAATACGTGTGAATCATCTCCATGGCACAAGCGGCGGGCAGCAGCCGCTCCACGGCGGCGCCGACCGCCTCGCCGGAGGCCAGGACCAGGACCGGGCGCAGGCGCTTGCCGCCGGCAAAGACCGAGTAGCGCATCGCCCGGTGCAGCGCCGAGGGGAGCAGCTCCTCGCCGGGGAGCCAGCGATCGAGGGCGGCATCGACCAGTTCGGTGCGCCCGCGCAGATACCCGGAGAGGTTGAAGGCCATCAAGCCTGCTCCTCGCTGTCCGCGGCAAAGGGCGCGGTTTTGAGGTTGCCGGCGCCATCCTTGAGCAGCACCTCGACCCGGCTTTCCACCTCGCGCAGCAGTTCGCGGCAGTGGCCGGCGCTCCTGACCCCGCTTTCAAAACAGGCCAGAGCCTCGTCCAGGGGCAATTGGCCCTTTTCCAGACGGGACACGGCGTCTTCGAGGGTTTTCAATGATTGTTCGAAGGTCGGGGGCTTGGCCATGAGTTACCCTTTGCTGTCGGGAATAACACCACGCAGCGGCGAAGGTGTCAAGGGGGAGCAAGCGCGTTTCATTCCGTGACCTCGTCGACCCGGGTGCGCACCCGCCCCTCGCGGAACCGCAGCCACAGCTCGGTGCCGGGGGCAACCTCCCCGAAGCTCACCACCTGGCGGCTGTCCGGGTCGCGGCTGGGAATCACGTAGCCGCGAGCCAGTTGGGACAACGGCGAAAGCGCCGCCAGCCGCCCGGCGCCCTGCCCCAACTGATCGCCCAGATGTCGCAGCAGGCTGCCCATGGCCAGCGCCAGCCGCTGCTCGCGATGGGCGATCTGCTCGAGGCGCGCCGGCCAGCCGCGGCCGGCTTGCTGCAGGCGACCCTCCAGACCGGCCAGCCGCTCCCCGTAGAGGGCCAGCCCCTGGGTCACCCGCGATTGCAGGCGGATGATCAGGTGATCGACGTGGCTTTCCAGCTCCAGCCGGCTCTTCGCCACCAGTTCGGCGGCCGCGCTCGGCGTCGGCGCCCGCAGGTCCGCGGCAAAGTCGGCGATGGTGACATCGACCTCGTGGCCCACCGCCGAGATCACCGGCACCCTAGACCCGACGATGGCCCGTGCCACGAGCTCCTCGTTGAACGCCCACAAGTCTTCCAGCGAACCGCCGCCGCGACCGACGATCAGCACATCGGCGTGACCGTGACGGTTCAGGTCGGCAATGCCCTCGGCGATCTCCAGCGCCGCCCCCTCCCCCTGGACTTTCACCGGGCGCAGTACGACCCGCAGCCCCGGCGCCCGCCGCCGCAGCACGTTGAGCAGGTCGTGGATCGCGGCCCCGGTCGGCGAGGTGACGATGCCGACGGTCCGCGGGAAGGCCGGCAGCGGCCGCTTGCGCGCCTCGGCAAACAGCCCTTCCGCGGCCAGGCGGGCCTTGAGCGCCTCGAAGGCCGCCTGCAGCGTGCCGACTCCGGCCGGGGCAAGGCTGTCGACGATCAGCTGCACTTCACCGCGCGCCGCGTACACGCTGACCGTGCCGCTACACACCACCTGCATGCCGTCCATCGGCGGCGTGGCCAGCAGGCGATTGCGGCTGCGAAACATGACCGCGCGCAGCTGGGACTGGCCGTCCTTGAGAGTGAAATACCAATGGCCGGAGGAGGGCATGGCAAAGTTGGACAGCTCCCCCTCCACAGTGACGGCGAAGAAGTTGCTCTCCACCACCTCGCGGATCAGGTCGACCAGGCGTGAGACGGTCAGGCGGGCGGGGGACGGCTCGCTCATCGGGCTACCAGATCTTGTGGTTTAGGTTTGACATTTCCGCGGGCAGCCCCTATATATTGGCAGAATCGCACCAACGGGGCAACCTTATGCAGACACCATACATCATTACCATATCCAGCGAAAAAGGCGGGGTGGGCAAGACCACTCTCGCCACCAATCTCGCCATCTATCTCAAGGCCCTCCACGAGGACCTGCCGGTCACCCTGTTCAGCTTCGACAACCATTTCTCCGTCGACCAGATGTTCCGCATTGGCAAGGGCAAGCCCAAGGGCGACGTGAGCGGCCTGTTTCGCGGCGTCCTCCCCGAGGAACTGGCGGAGACCGGCCAATATGGCGTCCAGTTCATCGCCTCCAGCGAACACCTGCATCTGCTGCGCCGCGAGATCGACGACCCGGCGGCGCTGGCCGCCAACCTGGCCGGGTCGAGGGTGGGCGGCATCATCATCATCGACACCCGTCCCGACCTCGACATTTTCACCCAGAATGCGCTGTTTGCCGCCGATCGCGTCATCGTGCCGGTCAAGGATGCCCCCTCGCTGGAAAACTGCCGGCACATCTACGATTTTTTCGACAGCAACGGATTGTCGCGCCGGCCGCTGCGCGTGCTCCCCTGCCTGGTCGACGCCCGCATCCATTTTGACGGGCCGTTCCGCGACCCCTATCAACTGCTCAAGGCCTACGCCATCAATCGCGGCTACCGCTGCATGGAGGGCTTCATCGCCAAGAGCCCCAAGGTCGAATCGCTGAACACCAACCCCGAGGGGAAGATCTACCCGGTCCTGACCCACGGCCGGCACACCGATGTGCATGTGCAGTTGGCCCATGTCGCCCGCCAGGTCTATCTCGACACCCTCGAGCAGGATCACCGCCGTCTCGACGAAATCCGCCTCGGCCAGAGCCGCGAGGAGGAAGTCCGCCAGCAGGCCTTCGCCGAGAGGCGCGCCGCCCAGTCGCCGGGCTGCCTGGTGTGCGGGCGCCAGCTGGTGCAGGAGAAACAGATCGAGGCGGCCGGCTATTTCGCGCAGACATCCGACCAGCGGGTGTCCGGCTTCATCGAGGAGGAGTGCTTCACCGGCCTGGTGTTCCGCCACTTCTACGGAGCCAAGCGCCAGATCGAACCGGGCGACACCCTCTGTGACCTGTTCCGCGAATCGGCCCTGCGCTCCTACTTTGTGCTGCGGCGGGCGCCGCATACCCGCAACTTCTACCAGCAGCAGCTGTCGTTCTACCGGTTTGACGATGAAGGGCTGGAAGTCTCCCACAAGACCGTGGAACTGCAGGAATACGAACGCAAGCTGCTTAGCCGGGAGCGCTCCAGCCTCTATCCGTTGCTCGAGCGCACCCTGTTCGATAACGACGGCAAACTGGTTGACGCCTTCTTGCTGATTCGCAAGGTCAGCGTCGATTTTCCCGAGGAGATCCTGTTCGACGAACAGTACGCGCGTTTCTCCGCCATCCTCGCCAAGGTCACCGGGCAGCTGCCGTAATCGGCAACTGCGGGCTGGCAAACCGTCAACCAGCCCCCGGCCCCCGCCTCTCTCTAGCCCCCGCCTTTGACCAGGGCCGAGACCGGCACCAACTCGATCCCCTCCCCGGCGAGCTTCGGCAACTCCTGACGCAGCGCCTGCAACGTCTCCGGATAGGGGTGGCAGATCCCGATGGCCGAGCCGTTGCGGCGGGCCTTCCCGACCAGGAGCCGGATCTGCTGCACAATCGCGGCGACATCGGCGACATTGTCGAGGAATACGTCCCTGCGCCCCGCCGCAACCCCGGCGTTCGCTGCCATGGCCGCACCCACCGAACGACTGCTGGTCAGGCTGTCGACAAAAAACAGCCCCTCCTCGCGCAATACCGCCATGATCGCCGCCATGGCCGGTTCATCCTCGGTAAACCGCGAGCCCATGTGGTTATTGACCCCCGCCACGTGCGGCACCCGCTTGAGCAGGGCGGCCATCCGCGCACGCAGTTCCGCTTCCGGCTGACTCAGCAACAGGGCATCGTCGCCGGGATCGATGACTGGAAATCCCTGCGGCTCCATCGGGGCGTGCAGCATCACCTCGCGGCCGGCGGCATGGGCTAGTTCGGCCACTTGCGCGGCGTGGGATTCCCCGGGAAGAATGGCAAAAGTGACGGGCTGCCCGATGGCCAGCAGCTGCCTGGCTTGGCGGGTTCCCCGGCCGAGATCATCCACGATGATCGCCACCTTGCCGCGCTTGCCGGGAGCCGGTGACACTGCTTGCGGCGCCGGTGGCGGGGGGAGAAAGTGCAGGGTAAGCAGGCTGCGGCCCTGGCTGTCGATGACCGCCAACGCGCCGTCCTCCGGTACGGCCAGCTCCAGCGGCGGGCTTTGCCGGTGCAGGCGCTGGCGCAGCTGCTCGATCGCTTGCGGCCCGGGCAGGCGATGGCGGACCTGGTAGTGCCGGGGATGGTCCGCTGGCTCGCGGGAGATCGCCCCGGGCGGGATCGCGGCGGCGGCAAGAAAGGCCTCGACGTCCTCGCGAGCCGCCGCCGACGCATCGCGGGCGGCGGCTCGCGGTGGTTGCGGAGGCGGGGGGGGCTGGCGCTCCTC
>JBFYXI010000195.1:0-9570 GCA_041310635.1 Desulfuromonadaceae bacterium
ACATCGCCCGCATCGAGGCCCTTTGCCAGGACATCCTCGACCTGCGCCAGCGCGGCTTTGAAGTAGTGGTGGTGTCGTCGGGCGCCGTGGCGGCCGGCAAGGGGGCTCTCGGCATTACCGGTCGCCCCCAGACCATTCCGCTCAAGCAGGCCGCTGCCGCCATCGGCCAGAGTCGCCTGATGCGCAGCTACAAGGAGGCTTTCCGTCCCCACGGGGTGACCGTCGCCCAGGTGTTGCTGACCCGCGACGACCTGGCCAACCGCCGCCGCTACCTGAATGCCCGCAACACCTTGATGACCCTGCTCGAATACGGAGTGGTGCCGATCATCAACGAAAACGACACGGTGGTGGTCGACGAGATCCGCTTCGGCGACAATGACAATCTCTCCGCCATGGTGACCAACCTGGTCGAGGCCCAGCTGCTGGTGATTCTCTCCGATGTCGACGGACTCTATGACCATGACCCGCGTCACGACCCGAACGCCCGGCTGATTACCGAAGTGGAGCGGATCACCGAGGAGATCGAGGCGATGGCCGGCGACGCGGGGGGCCCCCTGGGTACCGGCGGCATGGCCACCAAGATCAAGGCCGCCAAGCGTGCCACCCTCTGTGGTGCCGGGACCGCAATCATCAACGGCCGCACCCCCCATAATCTCCGGTTCCTGTTTGACGGCCACGAGCTTGGCACCTACTTCCTGCCGGCCCGCGACCCGATTGCCGCGCGCAAGCACTGGATCGCCTTTACCAAGAAACCGCGCGGCAAACTGCTGCTCGACGAAGGGGCGCGCGAAGCCATCATCGATGGCGGCAAGAGCCTGCTCCCCTCCGGCATCCGCCAGATCGAGGGGGAGTTCGACCGCGGCGACGCCGTGCGGCTGTGCACCCTCGACGGCCGGGAGTTTGCCAAGGGTGTCACCAACTACTCTTCCCAGGAACTGCTGCGCATCATGGGGCGCAAGACCAGGGAGATCGAGACGATCCTCGGCTACAAGTACGGGGATGAAATCGTCCACCGCGACAATCTGGTGATCAACACTTAAAGGGTTGATGAGAAAACCCTGACGCAGAGACGCGGCGCAGAGAGACCTTATAGGGACAAGGCCCAAGGAACAGTGTGATTTTCCTCCGCGTCTCCGCGCTCCGCATCAAATTGATTTTTGGTGTCTGAACAACAGGAGTCAACCAATGACCATAGCGGAACAGATGGCAAAGGTGGCACGTGACGCCCGCATGGCCTCCCAGGTCGTAGCCGGGCTGTCCACGGCGGTCAAGGACGATCTGCTGCGGCGCATGGCGACCGCCCTGATTGAGCGCACCGAGGAGATTCTGTCCGCCAACGAGCTGGATCTTGCCGCCGCCCGCGAAGCGGGGCTGGCACCGGCCATGCTCGACCGCCTGGCCCTCGATCCGTCACGCATCCGCGCCATGGCCGACGGGCTGCGCGAAGTCGCTGAACTCCCCGACCCGGTCGGCGAAGTCACCGGCATGTGGCGACGCCCCAACGGCCTGCAGGTGGGGCGGATGCGCATCCCCCTGGGAGTCATCGGCATCGTCTACGAGGCCCGCCCCAATGTCACCGCCGATGCGGCCGGCCTCTGCCTGAAGAGCGGCAATGCCGTCATCCTGCGCGGCGGCAAGGAGGCGGTGCACTCCAACCTGGCAATCGGCCGGATGTTGAGCAACGAACTGGAGCGCCTCGGTCTCCCCGCCGCGGCTCTGCAGGTGATCGCTACCACCGACCGGGCGGCGGTACTCGAGTTGCTCAAACGCGAAGAGGAGATCGACCTGATCATCCCGCGCGGCGGCGAGGGTCTGATCCGCTTCGTGGCCGAACACTCGCGCATCCCGGTGATCAAGCACTACAAGGGGGTCTGCCACGTATTCGTCGACGCCGGCGCTGATTTCGCCGAGGCGGAAAAGATTGCCCTGAATGCCAAGGTGCAGCGCCCCGGCGTGTGCAATGCCATGGAAACGCTGCTGGTGCACCAGGGCATTGCCGAAACCTTCATTCCGCGCATCGCCGCCGCCATGCGCACCCACGGCGTGGAGCTGCGCGGCTGCGCTACGACCCGGGAATTCGCCCCGGCTGCCCTGCCGGCCAGTGAAGCGGACTGGCATGCCGAATACCTCGAATTGATCCTGGCCATACGCGTCGTGGAGAGTCTCGACGAGGCAATCGCCCACATTCGCACTTACGGCTCGCTGCATACCGAAGCAATCGTCACTCGCGACTATGCCAACGCCCAGCGTTTCCTGCGCGAGGTCAACTCGAGCGTCGTCCTGGTCAACGCATCGACGCGATTCGCCGACGGCAACCAGCTCGGCCTCGGCGCCGAGATCGGCATCTCCACCACCAAGCTCCACTCGTTCGGGCCAATGGGGCTGGAGGACCTGACGACGCGGAAGTTCATCGTTTATGGGGACGGACAGGTAAGATCGTGAGGCGAGACCTCACTCCTCACCCCTCACGCTTATGAAAACCGGAATCCTCGGCGGCACCTTCAACCCGATCCACCTGGCGCACCTGCGCATCGCCGAGGAAGTGCGCGAGGCCTGCGCCCTCGACCAGGTGCTGTTCATCCCGGCTGCCGCTCCGCCGCACAAGGCGGTGGCAGGGGAGATCCCCTTCGCCCATCGCCTGGCGATGATCGAGGCGGCCATTGCCGACAACCCCGACTTCCGGGTGTCCGATCTCGAATCCCGGCGAAGCGGCAAGAGCTTTTCCGTCGATACTCTGGAAATCCTGCGACAGGCCGACCCCGATGGTGCAAGGTATTTCATCGTCGGCCTCGATTCATTCCGCGACATCGCCACCTGGAAAGAATTCCTCCGCCTGTTCGAACTCGCCCACCTGGTGGTTACCGCCCGTCCCGGCGTGGAACTGCCCGATCCCCTGGCGGCCCTGCCGGTTGCGGCAAGGAGTGACTTCTGCTACGATGGCAAACTAAAAAAATTGCGGCATCGCTCTGGAAATACCGTGATTTTTCTTGAGGAAACCCGGCTCGACATCTCATCGACGATGATCCGCCGCAAGGTGGCCGCAAACCAATCGATACGCTATCTGGTTCCGGCGCCAGTGGCGGCCTACATCGCAGCACATGGCCTGTACCGGGCCTAGGAAAGGAAATCACCTTTGCAGTCACAGGAAAGGGCGTTGTTGTGCGCCGCCCAGGCGCTGGACAAAAAAGCTTTCAACGTACGGGTTCTCGATGTGCGACGGATTTCGTCACTGACCGATTTCCTGGTGTTGGCCTCCGGCAGTTCCGATCGCCAGGTCCAGGCCGTCGCCGAAGCGGTGCATCTTGGCCTGAAACATGAGTATCACACCCGGCCCCTCGGTATCGAGGGGATGAAAGAGGGGCGCTGGGCGTTGATCGATTATGGCGACGTCATGGTGCATGTGTTCCAGGAGCCGGTCCGGCAATTTTATGACCTCGACGGTCTGTGGCGCGACGCCACCGAAGTACCGTTGCCGCCGGAACTGGCCATGGCGGCCCAGGCGGGGCGGTGAGACTCCGGCTGCTCTGTGTCGGGAAGCTGAGCGAGACCTACCTGCGCGAGGGCTGCGCCCTGTTTCAGGAGCGGCTGCGGCGCTACCTGCCGCTGACCGTCGAAGAGATCAAGGAACACCAGGCGGGCCGCCGCGGCGACCTGCCGCGGGTGGTCGCCGCCGAGGGCGAGTTGCTGCTGGCTCGCATTCCGCAAGGGGCCTTTGCCATCGTTCTGGACGAGCGCGGCCAGACCCTGACATCCGCCGGCCTGGCCGGCCTGTTGGAGCGGCACATGGTGGCCGGCACGGCCGAATGGGTGCTGGTCATCGGTGGGGCACATGGCCTGAGCGAGGGGGTTCGCCAGCGGGCCAACCTGGTTTTGTCCCTCTCTGCGCTGACCTATCCCCACCAGGTCGTGCGCCTTTTGCTGCTCGAGCAGCTTTATCGCGGATGCACGATCATCCGCAATGAACCGTACCACCATAGCTGACGGGGGGATCGTGGGAGAACCGATGAAGTCAGAACAATTCAAATCCGTCAAGGAAGAGCTGCTGCACCTGCGCGCCGATCTGCTCAGGGAGGTCAGCGAGGTCTATGCCACCTGCCGCGAACTTGGCCAGGACGGCGTGGCCGATATCGGCGACATGTCGGCCAATGCCTACAGCCGTGACGTGCTGTTCAATCTCAGCGAAACCCAGCGCCAGCGGATCCGTGACATCGACGCCGCGCTCGAACGGATCGACAACGGGCAGTACGGTGTTTGTATGAGTTGCGGCGAAGAGATTGCCCAACGCCGCCTCGAGGTCCGACCCTTCTCGCGTTACTGCATTGAATGCAAAACCGACATTGAAAAATTCGGAGCGTAGCCACCATCCGATCGCGCCGCGGTTCAAGGAGAACGCCGATGACTTTCATGGCCTTCATGCTGCTGATCATCCTGTTCGGGGTCTTTTTCCTGTTTTTCTGGAACCTCAACCCCCACGATGTGACCCTTCACCTTTTAGGCAACCAGGATTTCACCTACCCGGTCGCCTTTGTCGTGATTGGCAGCATCCTGATCGGCCTGATGCTCGGTTTCGGGGCGCACATCTACAGTTCCGTGATGAATTGGTGGAAACACTGGAAGCGCGACCGGCAGGAAAAGCACAGCCGGGAAGTCGGCGCCATCTATCGGGAAGGTGTCGACCGACTGCTCTCGGGCGACTTGAAAAAGGCCCGGACACTGCTGCAGAAAGCCCTCGAGCGCGATCCGAAGCGCGTCGAAACCTACATTGCCCTCGCCAACCTGCACAGCCAGGAAGGGAGCCCTGCCGAAGGGCTGGCGCAGTTGCGCAAGGCCAGGGAGCTTGACCCGCAGAGCCGCGAAGTGCTCTTCAAAACAGCCGCCCTCCAGGAGGAACTGGGGCAGGATGAAGGGGCGATCGCCACTTATCAGGAACTGATAGTCCTGGAACGCGACAACCGCAAAGCCCTGCGCAGCCTGCGCGACCTGTTCGTCAAGCACTTGCGCTGGAAAGAGGCCCTCGATGCGCAGCGGCTGGTGTTCAAGGCCGGCCCCGACACCAGCCGCCTGGCCGAGGAGAAGGAGAAGCTCCTCTACCTGCGCTATGAGGTAGCGCGCCTGGCCATGTCCGAGGGGGCGATCGACCTGGCCAAGTCCGAGTTCAAGGATCTGATCCGGCAGATGTCCGATTTCACCCCGGCCTGGGTTTCACTGGGCGATGCCCTGGCCACATTGGGCCGTGGCGACGAAGCGATCAAGACCTGGCAGGAGGGTTACCAGGCCCAAGGCAAGAGTATCTTCCTGAGCCGCCTCGAAGAGTTCTACATGAACCGCGAGGATCCGTCGTCGTTGCTCAGCTTCTATCGCAAAATCCTTCTGGAACGCAGCTACGACCTCATGGCCCGGCTTTTCTACGGCAAGCTCTGCCTGCGCCTGGAAATGGTCGAGGAGGCGCTCGACCAATTTCAGGCCATCGAAGGGTCAGGGCTGGAGACCCGCCAGGTTCATCTGCTGCTGGCCGAGGCGCATCGCCGGCGCAATCGCCTTTCCGACGCCATTGCCGAATATCAGAAAGCTCTCGGCATCGGCCCGCGGCTGACGCTCAGCTACACCTGCGACGCCTGTCACAGCCTCGTCCCGGAATGGGACAGCCGCTGCCCGGCCTGCGGCCGCTGGGGAACGATCAGCCTGGTCGATCGCCAGGCCCTGCTGGCCGCCCGGCCGCTCGATCTCGACCGGCTGGTGATTCATCACGGCGAGCAGAAGGAATGGGCCGGCGCATGAGCCGCCCGCTGGCGCTGATCATACTCGATGGCTGGGGGATCCGTTCCGACTGCACCGCCAACGCCGTCTGCCAGGCCCGCACGCCAAGACTCGATGCCCTGGCAAAGAGTTACCCAAAGACCCGGCTCAAGCCCTCAGGACTCAGTGTCGGTCTCCCCGAGGGGCAGATGGGCAACTCCGAGGTCGGTCATCTGAACATCGGAGCCGGACGCATCGTCTATCAGGATCTGACCCGGATCAGCAAGAGCATCGCCGACGGCGACTTCTTTGCCAACCCCGTGCTGCGCGAGGCCATGGCCCGCGCCCGAACGGCGGGGGGCCGGCTGCACCTGATCGGCCTGCTCTCCGACGGCGGTGTGCACTCGCACAATACCCACCTGTATGCCCTGGTCGAGATGGCCCGCCGCGAAGGCCTTGGCGAGATCTGCATCCACGCCTTCACCGACGGCCGCGACACTCCGCCGAAAAGCGCCGCCGGCTATCTTGCCGAACTGGAGCAGGAACTCGCCCGGCTCGGGTGCGGCCGGATCGCCACCGTCATCGGCCGTTACCACGCCATGGATCGCGACAATCGCTGGGAACGCGTCGAACGGGCGTGGCGGGCCATGGTGCTGGGGGAGGGGGAACCCGCTGCCAGCGGTTCGGCGGCGATTGCCGCGGCCTACGCCACCGGGGAAACCGACGAATTCGTCAAGCCCAGAGTGGTGCATCAGGCCGGTCAGCCGATCGGCCAGGTGCGCGACGGCGATGGCCTGATTTTTTTCAATTTCCGCGCCGACCGTGCCAGGGAGTTGACCCGCAGCTTCACCCAGCAAGATTTCGCCGGTTTCGACCGGCCGCAATATCCGCAACTGAGCACCTTTACCTGTCTGGCCGATTACGATGAAACGTTTGCGCTGCCGGTCGCCTTCCCCCCGGACAGCTACCCGGACCTGTTGGGCGCGGTGGTTTCCCGGGCCGGCTTGAAGCAGCTGCGCATTGCCGAAACCGAAAAGTATGCCCACGTCACCTTCTTCTTCAACGGCGGTGAAGAGACCCCCTTCCCGGGCGAAGACCGGGTGCTGATCCCCTCCCCGCAGGAGGTGGCCACCTACGACCAGAAGCCGGCCATGAGTGCCGTGGAGGTGACCGACGAGGCCGTGCGGCGCGTAGCGAGTGGTGCTTATGCCCTGATCGTGCTGAACTATGCCAACCCCGACATGGTCGGGCACACCGGCAATCTGCCGGCGGCGGTGGCGGCGATGGAAACGGTGGACGCCTGTGTCGGCCGGGTGGTCGACGCGATCCTGGCGACCGGCGGCTGTGCCTTGCTCACCGCCGACCACGGCAACTGCGAGCAGATGGATGACGGCGCGGGCACACCCCATACGGCGCATACCGCCAACCCGGTGCCGCTGATCCTGGTCGACCCGCAACGTCGCGAGGCCACCTTGCGGGAAGGGATTCTGGCCGACATCGCCCCCACCATCCTGGAACTGCTGGAGTTGCCCCAACCGGCGGCAATGAGCGGCAGGAGCCTGCTGGTGCACTGAAGGCCGACTGATTGATGCCATGCGGAGCCTTGCGGGATTGCGGTTCACGGTAAACCGCCCCGGGGTTTCGGCGTTTCGCGGAGGGATGATCTTGAGCTTCTGGCAAGCTGTCTGGGGCGACCTCCGGCGCTGCTGCGACCTGTTCCTGCCACCGGCCTGCCTGCTCTGCGGCAGCCGCCTGACAGACGGCAGTGCGGCCATCGCCTTCTGCCCGACTTGTCAGTCCGGACTGCCGCAGCCCGCGCCGGCCCGCTGCCCGGTCTGTGCCGTCGCCTATCACACCCTGCTCCCTTCCCGGCACCACTGTGAAGCCTGCCTGCGCCATCCGCCGCCGTTTGTCCGTGTGCACGCCGTCGGTCCCTATGCCGGGACCTTGCGACAGGCGGTGCAGCGCTTCAAATATCAAGGCCAACTACCCCTTGCCCGCCCGCTTGGCGAACTGCTGGTCATCAGCTTGCGCAACGAGGCCGCACCACGGCCCGACCTGGTGGTGCCGGTGCCACTGCACGTCAGCCGCCTGCGCGCCCGCGGCGACAACCAGTCCCTTGAACTCGCCCGCCACGTGGGCCGCCAGTTCAAAGTACCGGTTGCGGTTGACCTCCTGCAGCGGGTCCGGGCCACCGCCCCCCAGCAGGAACTCGACGCCGCTGCCCGGAACAGCAACCTGCTGGGTGCGTTTGCCGTGTCCCGACGCTTGCCTGGACGGCGCATCCTGCTGGTGAACGATGTGCTGACAACCGGCGCCACCGCCCGCGGCTGTGCCGCAGTCCTGCGGGCTGCCGGGGCGGCCTCGGTTGAAGTGGCGGTGCTTGGTCGGGCCTGATGTCCGGTGCGGGTCGCAGGGGAAAGTTGTTGCCGGCACAAATTGGCGGTTGCCACTCCGGGCAACTTTGTCAGAATATAGGCATAGACTGCTGGCTATGTGCCGGAAAACGGGACGCATCGATCCGATGAACAATTTCCTGCATCAGTTTTTACGCCCTTTCGAGGAGTTTTTCAAACACCAGGTCGCTGGCGGACTGGTGCTCCTTGCGGTCACTGTGCTTGCCCTGCTGCTGGCCAACTCGCCGTGGAGCGACCTCTATTTTGGCTTCTGGCAGTTGCAGTTGACCATTGGCATCGAGCCGCTGGCCCTCAGCAAAAGTCTGTCGCACTGGATCAACGACGGCTTGATGGCGGTTTTCTTCTTCGTCGTCGGACTGGAGATCAAGCGCGAATTTTTGGCGGGGGAGCTGACCGGCGCCCGCAAGGCGGCGCTGCCCATCGCCGCGGCGCTCGGGGGGATGCTGGTCCCGGCCCTGCTGTTCATACTGCTCGGTCCCGAAGGGGTCGAGGCCCGCGGCTGGGCGATTCCGATGGCCACCGACATCGCCTTTGCCCTTGGCATCATCGCTCTGCTCGGCGACCGCATTCCCCGTTCCCTGGCGATCTTTCTCACCGCCCTGGCGATTGTCGACGACCTCGGGGCGGTTCTGGTCATCGCCCTGTTCTACACGAACGAACTCAGCATGCCGGCTCTGGCCGCGGGGCTGGTCTGTTTGCTGATCCTGGTCGCTGGCAACCGGCTGGGAGTCAAATCGCCGAATTTTTATGCCCTGGTCGGCCTGCTGTTGTGGATTGCCCTGCTCAAATCGGGGATCCATGCCACCGTTGCCGGTGTGCTGATCGGTATGACCATCCCGGTGCGCCCCAGCCGCAGCGAAGAGACGTTTCTGACGGAGGCCGAGCGGCTGATCGCAAGCTACCGGTCGAGGGGTCCCAGCTCAGGCCTGTTCCTGCACGAAGAGAAACTCGGCACCCTGCTGGCCCTTGAGCATACCTGTCACGAGGCCCTGGGCCCCTTGCAGCGCATGGAACATGAAATGCATCATTGGGTCATTCTCGGCGTGATGCCGATCTTCGCCCTGGCCAACGCCGGCATTACTCTCGATGTCGACCAGATCGGCGCGGCACTTACTCACCCGGTGACCCTCGGCATCGCTCTCGGCCTACTGGTCGGCAAGCCGCTCGGGATCACCCTGTGTGCCTGGCTGGCGGTACGCCTGGGGATCGCCGTATTGCCGCCAGGGATCAGCTGGCGGCAGATCGCCGGGGTTGGCGTGCTGGGCGGCATCGGCTTCACCATGAGCCTGTTCATCACCAACCTGGCGTACGGGGAGAACCTGGAGCTGATCGCTGCCGCCAAGGTCGGAATTTTTGCGGCATCTCTGTTGGCTGGCACGGTCGGCTACCTGCTTCTCCGTCTGCAACGCCCCTCACA